>USKN01000004.1 GCA_900555295.1 uncultured Eubacteriales bacterium | reverse complement strand
TCCGCCCGTAACAAAAATATATTTAACATTCTTTCCCATTTTATTTTCTCCTTTACGTATAAATGTAATTTGCATTACTTAAATTTTTATAAATTTAATATTTTACTGCGTATCGTATGTAGTCAATATATTCTTTGCAACCTCGCCTTTTTTAATGCACATATCCATAGCCGATTTTTCTATAAATCTGTGCGCCTCCGGCTCCGTCATTTTAAGTTCGCGCATTAACAATTTTTGCACGGTTTACAAGACGTATTTCAGCCATTTTGGCCTCAAGCGTAAGTGCCTTATTTTCAAGCGCTTTCATTCGGCGGCGCGTTGCGGCAAGTAAATTAACCGTTTGTGTAATAACCTGCCTGTTTGTGGGTTTGGCAACGGTGAGCACACCGTAATCCTCCACTTTAAACGATACCTGTTCAAAAACTTCGCTTTTAACAAGAACAAGTATACCCGATGTTCCGGGTACGGATAAATCTATTGCAAGCTGAACTCCGAATTCATCTGAAAGCGGTGAATTTATAATTACAATATCAAATACGTTATCAACAAGCTTACGCTTTGCCTCCCCGGCATTTTTAACCGTAACAACAGGTGAAAATTTGTCGGTCGGAAGCACACCTGCAAGATAATCTGCTGATTTATCGGTTGATGAAACAATCAAAACGCTGTTTAAATTTCTTTCGGCAAACAAATATTTTCCCCCCTTATGCTCAAGTAATTAAAATTAATTATTTAAAAACTCACGCGGGAGAATATCCTTTACAAATTTACTGCCAAGTGCCGCCCTTTTTGCCTCGTCAAGCGTTTCGGGCAGTCTTTCAAGACAAGATGTTATTGACTCATCTGCCGTGTACAAATTAATATTGGTTGCATCCGGCGCTTTAAGACCTCTTTTTACGCCGTCAAGACCCGCATATATTAAAAGCGCATATGCAATATACGGGTTTGCCGTCGGATCGGGCGAACGCAATTCTATACGTTTGTTTTCTTCGGTTGCCGCCGGTATACGTATAAGCTGCGAACGGTTTTGGGGTGACCAGGTAATATATTTTGGCGCCTTTTTTTCGCCGAGTCTGTCGTACGAATCTTTTGACGGATTTAAAAAAGCCGTTATTTCAAAAATATGTTCCAAAATACCTGCCATAAAGCTGTCGTTTACGTTTTTGCCGTTATCGGTTTTTATTGAAATATTTATATGCATACCGTTTCCGCTGTTATCTTCAAGCGGTTTCGGCGAAAAATCGGCGCATAAACCGTTGCGCATTGCTATTGTTTTTACAACGCTTTTTAAAGTAACAACATTATCGGCAGAGCAAAGTGCGTCGGAATGTTTAAAATCTATTTCGTTTTGTCCGGGACCTTCCTCGTGGTGCGACGATTCGGGTATAATGCCCATATCAAGCAATGTAAGGCATATTTCGCGGCGAACGTTTTCGCCTTTATCGTCAGGCGCAATATCAAGATATCCTGCGTCGTCAAACGGCTCGCTAATCTTGTTGCCGTTTTCATCGGTTTTAAAAAGATAAAATTCAACCTCTGCTCCGAAATTACAGGTTATTCCCATATTTGCCGCCTCATTTACGGCCTTTTTTAATATAAGTCTGCCGTCTTTTTCAAACGGTGTTCCGTCGGGGTGTTTTATATCGCAAAACATACGCACAACACGGCCTTGCGACGGGCGCCAGGGCAATATTGAAAGAGTGGACGAATCGGGATGCAAAAACAAATCGGATTTTACCTCATCGCCAAAACCGTCTATAGCGGACGCGTCAAAAGATATTCCGTCGTTGAATGCTTTTTTAAGCTCGTGCGGCATTATCGATATGTTTTTTTGTTTTCCGTTTACATCACAAAAAGCAAGACGTATAAATTTTACATCTTCCTCCTCAACAAAAGTCATTACCTCATCATAAGTATACATAATGTTCCTCCCTGTCTATAATTTCGGACAAAATAATACTACTATATTATACCCTTTGACAAAAAAAATGTCAAGGAGGATTTATGCCAAAAATCGTATGTTATTTTTATGGTTTTTTATTTTTTGATGTTTATATAAAATTTGCATTGTTTTTTGAATAGATATATGGTATACTAAAAATCGGCAATATACAAAACGCGGCAATAAGGTTTAATAATCTTATTGCCGCATTGTTATGTAACATACGTATTTTATTGATAATCGTATCCCGCTTTAACCGCCTTAAGGTTAATATCGAGCATATCGGCTTTGCGAGCCGGTATTACTTTTTTAAGACCTGCAGGAATATTATCTATAGACACAATTTGTGTTTCTTTAATCATTTTACCCACCATTATCATATTTGCCAACGTGGGTGCGCCTATATCCTTTGCCATTTGAGTTGCGGGAATATAGAATGTTTTTACATCGGTGCGCTCTACCTTTTTATCAATCAAAGTTGAGTCAACAATTATTACGGCGCCTTCTTTTGCCTTGTTTTCGTATTTTTCAAGCGAGGGCTTGTTCATTGCAAACAAAATATCCGGGTTAGATACTATGGGCGAGCCTACGGGAGAGTCGCTCAATATTACCGAACAGTTTGCCGTACCGCCGCGCATTTCGGGGCCGTATGACGGAAGCCAGCTTACTTTGCGGTCTTCTATAAGACCGGTGTATGCCAAAAATTTACCTGCAAACAAAACACCCTGTCCGCCGAAACCGGCAATTACAATACCTGTGTTCATATTATTCAGCCTCCTTGCTTCTGTCTTTATATACTCCGAGCGGATAGTACGGTATCATTTTTTCGTCTATCCATTCAAGCGCTTTTTGCGGTGTAAGTCCCCAATTGGTAGGGCAGCTCGATACAACCTCTATAAGCGAAAAACCTTTGTTGTTTATTTGGTTTTCAAACGCTTTTTTAATAGCCGCTTTGGCTCTTTTTATATTTTTTACATTGTTTACGGCAACTCTTTCAAGATATTCCGAACCGTCCAAAGTTGAAAGAAGTTCGCATATTCTTATGGGATATCCGCAAAGGTTTACATCTCTGCCGTAGGGCGATGTTTGCGTAATCTGACCGGGGAGCGATGTGGGAGCCATCTGTCCGCCCGTCATACCGTAAATTGCGTTGTTTACAAATATAACGGTAATATTTTCGTTACGGGTTGCGGCGTGAACCGTTTCCGCCATACCGATAGACGCCAAATCTCCGTCGCCCTGATATGTAAATACCACTTTTGACGGGTCGGCTCTTTTAATACCTGTTGCAACTGCGGGCGCTCTGCCGTGAGCCGCCTCAACCATATCGCATTTAAAATAATTGTATGCCATAACGGCACATCCTACGGGAGCTACACCTATTGTGCTGCCTTCAATATTGAGTTCGTCAATTGCTTCGGCAACAAGGCGGTGAATAATACCGTGTGTACAGCCGGGGCAATAATGAAGAGGCGTGTCTGTAAGTGAGTGCGGTTTTTTAAATACTGTTTCCATTATTCATTACCTCCGTTCGCTTTTTTTATGGCTTCAAGAACCTGTTCGGGCGACGGTATCATACCGCCTGCACGGTTGCAAAGATAAACAGGTTTTTTGCATTGTTCGGCAAGCTTAATATCTTCTATCATTTGACCCATATTAAGCTCAACCGAAATAAAGCATTTTGCTTTATCCGCCATTTTTAATATAGGCTCCGATGGGAACGGCCAAAGTGTAACAGGTCTTATCATACCGGCTTTAATTCCCTGTTTTCTTGCTTCAACAATTGCGTTTTGCGAAACTCTTGCCGCTATACCGAATGCAACAATACAAATATCGGCGTCGTCTGTCATAAATTCTTCATACATTGTTTCGTTTTGTTCTATTGTTTTGTATTTTTCGTATCTTGCAAAGTTAAGCTGTTCAAGTTCGTCGGGTACAAGCGAAAGAGAGTTTATAATATTGTGTTCCCTTTTCATTTCGGTTCCCGTAACCGCCCAGGGTTTATCAAATGTTTTAATTTCGGTATCGTCGCCAAGTTCAACAGGTTCCATCATTTGACCCATTGTGCCGTCTGCCAAAATCATAGATGTCATTCTGTATTTGTCGGCAAGTTCAAAACCTTTAATTGTAAGGTCTGCCATTTCCTGTACCGATGACGGCGCAAGCACTATCATACGAAAATCGCCGTGGCCGCCGCCTTTTGTTGCCTGAAAATAGTCGCTTTGCGACGGTTGAATACCGCCAAGGCCGGGGCCTCCGCGCTCTACGTTTACAACCAATGCCGGCAGGTCGCTTCCCGCCATATATGACAGTCCCTCGCTTTTAAGCGATATTCCGGGGCTCGATGAGCTTGTCATAACTCTTTTGCCTGCCGACGAAACGCCGTATACCATATTAATTGCGGCAATTTCGCTTTCCGCCTGAAGAAATGTTCCGCCTATTTTGGGCATTTTCTTTGCCATATATGCGGCAATTTCGGTCTGCGGTGTAATGGGATAGCCGAAATAATGTCTGCAGCCTGCTTTAATGGCTGCCTCGGCTATTGCTTCGTTTCCTTTCATCAATACTTTATCTGCCATAATTATCACACTACCTTTCTACCGTTATAATGCAGTCGGGACACATTGTTGCGCAAAACGCACAACCGATGCACGCACTCTGATCCGTAATTTCAACGGGAGAATGTCCTTTTAGATTGATTTTATCTTTCGATAATGTAAGTATTTTTTTCGGACAGGCATCAACGCACAGTCCGCAGCCCTTGCACAGGTCTGTTTCAAACGTAAGCTTTGCCATAATTATACCTCTTTTCTTTTTATTTTAGGCTAATATTCCTATACTATATGTTTTTGCAATTTAAGTGAAATTACATTTTCAAAATCTATTTTTTGTGCAATACTCTCATCTGCCGTAACAGCCGCCACAGGCAAACCGCTTAAATCCGACAGCCTTTGTGCTTCGCCGAATGTAGACTCCACACATTCTTTTGTTGTTTGCGCACCTAAATTGGAGTTGTTTACAATGCAGGTAAATTTTATTCCGCCTGCCTGCTCAATTTCGCGCATTACCTCAAGTGCCTCCTCGGCATTTTTGGTTAGCGGACGGTAAAAATTTGCCACAAAAACCATTTCGTAATTATTCTCTTGTAAAATTGACGGGGTAAACCTGCCGAGTGCAAGCGCACCCCTGTCGTCACCGCCTATATCCATTACAAGATACGTGTCCCTGTCCGCTATTGCGGGGTAAACCTCCTTTGGAAGTGCCGGGGTATCGAGGTTTGTATTTGCGTATACCGAGCATACAAGGTTAATTCCCGCGTCGTTTAATTCTCTTTCGCTGTCTTTGGTGCGAAAATACGGATTTACTATATCAAGGTCGGCAATTGTTACATTATGACCCTGCCTTTTAAGCGCCATAGCGTAATTTACCGCAATGTTGGTTTTGCCGCTGCCGTAATGCCCGGCAAGAAGTGTTATTCTTTTAGGCTCCATATATTTTCGTACCTCCGTTTTATTAAAGTTTGTTTCGTATTATTTTACCGCTTGTTGTTTTTGGAAGTTCGTCTTTAAACTCAACTATACGCGGATATTTGTAAGGTGCCGTATTCTTTTTAACGTAATCCTGTATTTCGGCTTTTAACTCATCTGTACCTTTAGTGCCTTTTGTAAGCACAATACTTGCTTTAACCACCTGACCCCTTACCTCATCGGGTGCGGCGGATACACCGCATTCGAGAACATAGGGAAGTTCCATTATTACGTTTTCTATTTCAAAAGGTCCTATGCGATAGCCGCTCGATTTAATAACGTCGTCAATTCTGCCCACATACCAATAAAAACCGTCCTCATCACGCCAGGCAACGTCGCCCGTATGGTACATACCGTCGTGCCAAGCCTCGTTTGTTTTTTCCTCATCGAGATAATAACCCGTAAACAAACCGCAAGGTGTTTTTTTGTCGGTACGTATAACAATTTCGCCGCTTTCGCCCACGTCAACGCTGTTTCCGTCGGGAT
This sequence comes from uncultured Eubacteriales bacterium, assembly GCA_900555295.1. Lineage (GTDB taxonomy): Bacteria > Bacillota > Clostridia > UMGS1810 > UMGS1810 > UMGS1810. Next base: position 25,996 of record USKN01000004.1, on the reverse strand, counting down.
CTACCAAATCAACGTCATACAGCGGAACGGGTTTACCCATTGAGCCTATTTTATGTGTACCTCCGAAAAGGTTACCTATTACAAGAGTTGTTTCAGACTGACCGAAACCTTCCATAACCTGAAGTCCCGTTAATTTTTCAAGCTGGCGGAATACTTCGGGGTTGAGTGCTTCACCTGCAATTGTTGCGTGCTCAACCGACGACATATCGTATTTTGTTAAATCTTCTTTTATAAGCATTCTGTACATAGTCGGCGGTGCGCAAAATGTTGTTATATTATATTTTGCAAACATAGGCAAAATGTCTGATGCGTGAAATCTGTCAAAGTCGTATACAAACACCGCCGCCTCGCACAGCCACTGACCGTAAAGCTTGCCCCAAAGAGCTTTTGCCCAGCCCGTATCTGATATTGTAAGATGCAGTCCGTCGGGGTTTACACAATGCCAATAATTTGCGGTTATAAAATGACCAAGCGGATATTTAAAGCTGTGCGCCGCAATTTTGGGATATCCCGTTGTGCCCGATGTAAAGAACATAAGCATTAAATCGTCGCCGCAGGGTGTGTCGCTGCTTCTTTCAAAGTTTTCGGAAAACAGCGCATATTCCGAATTAAAATCGTGCCATCCGTCACGTGTGCCGTTTACAATTATTTTTGTTTTAAGCGACGGTGCGTCTTTTTGCGCCAAATCTATTTGGTGCGCGCAGTCGCCGTCCGCCGTACAAAGTATTGCCGAAACCTGCGCCGCATTAAAACGGTAGGTATAATCGTGTTCCTGCAAAAGATTGGTTGCAGGTATGGCAATAGCGCCCAATTTATGCAATCCGAGTATTGCAAACCAAAATTGATAATGTCTTTTTAAAACAAGCATTACCTTATCGCCCTTTTTAATACCGAGCGATTTAAAATAGTTTGCACACCGAGCCGACTCGCGTTTCATATCGGCAAATGTAAAACGTTTTTCCTCCTTGCTGTTTGATACGTATACCATAGCGGTTTTTTCGGGTTTGCGCTGTGCAAGACCGTCTACAATATCAAACGCAAAATTAAATTTATCTTCGTTTTCAAAGTTAAGCGAAATAAGCGCGCCGCGTTCGTCCTCTTTGGGATGAATAAAATTATGGTAAATTCTCTTGTACGGCTGATGCGTTTTTGTTTCGTTGGGATTTTCTATTTCTTTTGCCGCCTGTTCAAGCTTTGTTTCGGGGTTTAAAACTATGGCGTAAAACACACAGTCCTCGCCGCCCGCCGCTATCATACCGTGAGGGGTTGAACTGTCGTAATAAACGCTGTCGCCTTTATGCAAAAGCTCTTTATGTGCGCCTATTTGAATAATCATACTGCCCTCAAGCACAATATCACATTCCTGACCCGTATGTGTAGTAAGCGCAATATCGCGTTTTTCGGCTTCCTCCGAGTATTTAAGGTCTACATAAAGAGGTTCGGCAATACGTTTTTTAAATGCCGAAGCAAGGTTATAATACGTCATACCGTGCGCCTGTTCAATTTTTTGACCCTCGCCTTTTCGGGTTACGGTATACGATTTAAGCGTGGGGCTTACACCCTCTATAATATCGGTTACGTCTACCTTGCAAGCCAATGCGCATCTGTAAATAAATGCAAAGCTTAAATCGTGAAGTCCCCTTTCGCAGGCAATATACTCATCTTCCGATACATCGGTGAGTTTTGCCATTTCCGCAATCGAGATACCCTCAATTTCTCTTAACTCTTTAATTCTGTCTGCCATTTGCTTGATTTTAAAATCAAGTCCCGTTGTTTCTGCCATAGTAATTACCTCCTGATTTTCGGGGGAGAGTTTTTTATTTTTTTTCATACAAAAAACTCGCCCCAAGATATACGGTTAATCTTGAGACGAGTAAACATTTAAATTATTACCCGCGGTACCACTCAAATTGCACCGATGCATTTAGCTTATTTAAATAACACTCGGTACCCCTTCAGACTCTTACAAGCCCTATGCACTAACGCAGCAAACGCGAAAAGGTTCTACTTAAACACATATGTGTTTGTTCTTCCTTTCAGCTCCGGAGCTACAAACATTCGGCCTCGGTTTTATGGCTCGCACCAACCGCCAATTCTCTCAAAAACTTCCGCCAAAGCACTCTCCTTCAACGCTTTTTTATATTCAATTATTGAGTTAATACTACCATATATCTTTTGTTTTGTCAATAGGTATACAACATTTTTTTGCATTTTTTGCAAATTCAACAAAATTTACATATAATTTTACAGTTTATTCCTTATAATTTTACCGCTTATTGTTTTTGGCAAGTCTTCTTTAAACTCTACTATACGCGGATATTTGTAAGGTGCGGTTTTGTGTTTTACATATTCCTGTATTTCGGTTTTTAATTTATCCGTACCCTCTGTTCCTTTGGTAAGCACAATGCTTGCTTTTACAACCTGACCTCTTACCTCGTCGGGTGCGGCGGATACACCGCATTCAAGAACATACGGAAGTTCCATTATTACGTTTTCTATTTCAAAAGGTCCTATGCGGTAGCCGCTTGATTTAATAACGTCGTCAATTCTGCCCACATACCAAAAATATCCGTCCTCGTCTTTCCACGCAAGGTCGCCTGTGTGATAAAGCCCGTCGTGCCAGCACTCTGCCGTTTTTTCTTCGTCCTCGTAATAGCCTTTAAACAATCCGCAGGGTACTTCTTTATCGGTACGAATTACAATTTCTCCGTTTTCACCTATACCGCAAGATTCGCCGTCGGGCGTTACTATATCTATATCGTAAAGCGGAACGGGTTTACCCATTGAACCCGGCTTTGGAACCATACCTATAAGGTTTGCAACGGTAAGGGTTGTTTCCGTCTGTCCAAATCCCTCCATAAGCGAAAGTCCCGTTGCTTTTTTAAACTGTCTGAATACTTCGGGGTTGAGCGCTTCGCCCGCGATTGTTGCGTGCTTTACAGATGATAAATCGTACTTTGATAAATCCTCTTTTATAAACATTCTGTACATTGTCGGCGGAGCGCAGAAAGTGGTAATATTGTATTTTGCAAACATAGGCAGTATATCTGCCGCTTTAAAGCGTTCAAAGTCGTATACAAATACGGCTCCCTCGCAAAGCCACTGACCGTAAAGTTTACCCCACAGCGCTTTTCCCCAGCCTGTATCGGATATGGTAAAGTGCAAGCCATCGGTACGTACTGTATGCCAATATTTGGCGGTTATGTAATGTCCAAGCGGATATTTAAAGCTGTGCGCCGCAATTTTGGGATAACCCGTTGTACCCGATGTAAAGAACATAAGCATTGTATCATCTCCGCAAGCTGCGTCATCGGGACGTACAAACTTACGGCTGAACAGTACATACTCGCTGTTAAAATCGTGCCAGCCCTTTTTCTCGCCGCCAACCAAAATTTTTGTTGTAAGACAGCTGCATTTTTTTGCAGCAAGGTCTACCTGATGCGAAATATCGCCGTCGGCACTGCAAACTATTGCCGAAACCTGCGCCGCTTTAAATCTGTACTCAAAATCGTGTTCCATAAGCAGGTTTGTGGCGGGTATTGCAATTGCACCGAGTTTATGAAGTGCAAGAATTGAAAACCAGAACTGATAATGTCTTTTTAAAACAAGCATAACTCTGTCGCCTTTTTTTATTCCGAGCGATTTAAAATAGTTTGCCGTTTGGTTGGACGCCTGTTTTATATCTTTAAATGTAAATTTGTGTTCTGTTTTATCGTTTGCAACGTGAATCATAGCCGTTTTATTCGGGTATTTTTCGGCAATCGCGTCTACTATATCGTATGCAAAGTTAAATTTATCTTCATCTTTAAATGAAATTGTTTTAAGCATACCGTTTTCGTCCTCGGTAACGTCTATAAATTTTTTGCATATAAGATTTTCTGCCTGACGTGCCGATACAATACTCTCCGACACTTCTTTTTCGCTTTTAACATCTTCGCCCGGCAATACAACCGCAAGAAAAGTACAGCTTTTGCCGCCTGTTGCTATCATACCGTGGGGTGTTGAGCTGTTGTAGTAAATGCTGTCGCCCTCGTTTAATTCTTCGGTATGTTTGCCTACCTGAACTTTTAGACTGCCCGAGAGCACAAAGTCAAATTCCTGTCCCGAGTGAGTTGTAAGGTGAATGGGGCGCGACTGCTGATCCTGCGAATAATCGTATGTAACGTAATACGGCTGTGCAATTCTGTTTTTAAAAAGCGGTGCAAGGTTGGCTATTGAAATACCGTCCTCTTTTGCTGTTTGAACGCCTTTGCCTTTACGCGTTACCATATATTGTGAAAGCTGTGCGCTTACACCCTCCAGCAAATCGGTAATACCAATGTTAAATGCCGCCGCACATTTGTGTATAAATGTAAACGGAAAATCCAAAAGACCGGCTTCGTACTGATAATACTCGTCAATGGTAACATCGGTCATTTGCGCCATTTCGTCTGCACTGTACCCTGCTATAGTACGCATTTCGTGAATTCTTTCACCTATTTCGGTTAATTTGTTTGTTTCTGCATTGTTCATTTTTCACTCGCTCCTTTTTAAAAATTAATACTGATAAATTTTTAAGGCTTGGGAGGGGTATTGGGTATTTTCACGTATTTTCACGTATTTTCACGTATTTTTACGTATTTTTTTCGCATTGTCAAAAATACAAAAAAACCCGCCCCAAAGTTTAAGCTTTGAGACGGGTTATAATAATCCGCGGTACCACTCAAATTGCGCTGTACTATTAAATACAACACCCCTTTAGGCTCTATCAAGCCCTATGCACTAACGTAGCAAACACGAAAGACATTACTGACGCATTTATTTAAATACGTATTCACATCTTCAACTCGGAAGTGATAAGTCATTGGATAAATCGCTTATTGGCTTGCAGCAACCGCCAACTCTCTTAAAAGCAATTATATCCGACCGTCTTCGTCATAGTTTTTAATTTCTGTATATACTCTACCACATTTTTTTATGATTGTCAAGTACTTTTTTTAAAAATTTCTCAAATTTTTTTACCGTTTCTTAATTTTGCTGTTTTAAATTTTTTTGGTTTTGAAAACCTTGCCAATAAAACGTACATAGCATTGATTCTGCAATCAGATCAAAAAAATTACACATTTTAAGACAAAATAATAAATATATTAAAATTTAAACACCGTTTTGTATTTGTTGTCTTTATCGATTGCAAGACACGCGTCAAACTTTTTGCCCGTACGCGGTGAGGTAAACCCACGTATTTTATACGTTGACCCCGAATTAAGCAAATGTTTTACATTTTCTTTTGAAATTACCCTGCCGCAAATTATATTGCCTATTGCAAACTTGCAGCCGCCTTTGTAACCCAAACAGCCATAGCCGAATGTTGTACGTACAAAATCATTTGCACAGTAAGGGCATTTTCCTATTATATCGCCCACAAACCCGTCATCCGTATCTGTTTCGGGCGGCATTTGAGTTTGATTAAATACTTCGCCTATTTCTTTTTTTGCAAGATTTATACTGTCGTCTACCGTCATTTTACCGTGATACACCGCTTTAAGCGACTTGCCCAGCTCCGCCGTTTTATACTTATCCATACTTATATTCATTCGTTCGAGAGAATTTATCAGTTTTTCACCATCGGGAAGTATTGTATACACATCTTTTTTAAGATTTATGTAACCGCTTTTGCGTGCATTGTCTATTATTCCCGTGCGTGTTGCCTCCGTGCCGAGTTCAAGCCCCTCAAATACCGCACGGTATTCCTCCGCATCGTCCTCGCTCTCGGCATTGGCTTTTTCGTCTTTAAACGGATTTTTAAGATAATTGTTAAGCGTTTCTATTGTATAATGCTTTGGCGGTGAGGTTTGTTTTTCAACGGGCTTAAAGCAAATATTTACCGTATCGCCTTTGTTTAAGTTTGGAAGTATTTTGTCTTTTTTTGTGTAATCATCGTACTTTGTCCATCCGGGTACAACTATTACACTGCCCTTTAGCGTAAACTCCTCCATACCGCCCGCATCTATTGTAATTTCCGCCTTTTCGGCTAGTGCCTCCTCGGCACAAAACACTGCCGCAAACCTGCGCACAACCGTACTGTAAACTTTATACTCGTCCTCTGTAAGGTCGGTCTTTTGAGGCACTTTATGTGTTGGCGTAAGTGCGGAATGGGACTCTATTTTACTGTCGTCAAAAATGGTTTTTTTGTGTTTAAATTCAAGCGAATATCCTATTTTTGCAAACACCGAAATAATATTTTTTATTTTATTTTGTTCCGCCTCGGCAAGGTACTCCGAATTGGTACGCGGATATGTAACATAACCGCGTTCATAAAGCGACTGCAAAATATTCAAGCTTTGCTCCATAGGCATTTTATACTTTTTGCCCAGCACATTTTGAAGCTTTGTGAGCGAATAAAGCTTTGGCGGATTTAAAGTGTCTTTTTTGCGCTTTTTACCCGTAACAATTGCCTGTGCGGCATTGTATTTATCGCACAGTTCAAGCGCTTTTTTATAATCTTTTTTATCAAATTTTGTTTTGCTTGTAAGCTCAACCTTTTCGCCGCCCGTTACCTCACTGCTTGATATTGCGTAATAAATATCGGGTACAAAATTTTTTATTTGCATATCCCTGTCGTAAATTGCCTTTACTATAGGCACTATAACGCGCCCCACACGCAAAAAGGACCCGCTTTTGAGCGTAGCATACCGTGTAAGGTTTACTCCGTACAGCCAATCTATATATGTACGTGCAAACCCCTCGTTGGCAAGGCTGTTATAATGCTCCTCGTCTTTCATATCGGCAAGCGCCGCACTTATGGTTTCGCTTGTTTGGTCGGGCAGCCAAAGTCGCTTAAATGTTTTTGGTATTTTACCCTCGCCAAACGAATTTATAACGCACAGGCGCACTATTATTTCGCCCTCCCTGTCCGAGTCGCCCGCATTTACAACAGTATCCACATCATTGCGCAGGCAAAGCGTTTTTATAATATTAAACTGCTTTGCCACACCCGGGTCAATATTTTTGGCCTTGTCCCGTTTAAGCTCAAAGACAAATTTTTTTGGAAAACAGGGAATATTTTCCGTAGTCCAGCGTGTACTGCCGTCTGGATTGGGCGAATAATATTCAATATCGGCAAGTGAAAAAAGATGTCCGAATGCCCACGTTACTATGTATTCAGCACCCTCAAAATACCCGTCCCTGCGTTTTAAACCGCCTATGCTCGACACAATGTTTCGGGCAAGGCTCGGTTTTTCCGCAATTATAAGTTTCATTTGCGCTTATCTCCTATATTGAAAATGTAATTTTGTGCGTTATGCTGTAATCTTTGCGCGCACCAAGCGGTGTAATACCGAATTTGTGCGTAATATCTCCGTCGGCATCGGTTAAATCCGGTATTCCGTTCCACGGCTCTATGCATATATACTTTGCAAGATGTTTGTGCCATAAAATCAAAAATCTAAAATCATCATACTCCACTTTTACTCTGCGTGTGCCGCCGCGTTGTGTGAGTGTACAGCTGTTTGATAAGTGTTCTTTAAACACAAGCGCGTCAATCGTAAAGTATTTATCGTCGAGCGCAAGTGTATTGCTGTTTGACACAATATTGTTTTTGCTGTAAGTTAAAAGATTGCCGTCAAGCTCATATGCGTCAAGATTTTCGCATTTATCAAACACAATATCGTATGCCTCAATGCCCTCGGGTGTTGCGTATGCCTCGTGCGCGCCTACCGAAAAATACATTGTGCCGTCGTTTAAATTTTTAACCGCATACGTAACCGCAACGGTGTTTTTATCTACCGAAACAAAAACTCTGAACTCAAATTCAAACGGATATGATTTAAGCGTATCAGCGTCCGATTTAAGCAAAAAAGTAACCGAATTTTGAGTAATGCTTTCGGTTTCAAATTCCTTTAATTTTGCAAAACCGTGCTTTGTAAGCGTGTACTCTTTGCCGTTAAATGTAAATTTATCGTCTTTAAGCCCTCCGCAAATCGGAAACATAACGGGTGCCGTACCCGACCATATATCGGGGTTGCCCTCCCACATAAACTCCACACCGTCACGGTTTTTTACGCTTTTTATTTCCGCACCCAAAGTGTCGATTTTTACCGTAAGTTCGCCTGATTTTATCTCCTTAATCATTATTTAAATATCCTCCTTTAATTATAGTGTGTTGAACAAATCATTATATATTTGTCTTTTTACAAAGATTATCAGTTATCCATTGCTACTATCATAACATTCTTTTGACATTTTTTCAATATATTTAAAAGGGTTTTTGTCATTTTTCCATTAAAAAAACTGAATATTTGACATTTTTTCCAAACAAAATTTAATGTTTTGTCATTTTTTCTGCATTTTTTATTCGTGTATTTTAAAAAAGCGGCAGCAATCCTTAAATTTGGGATATACTGCCGCATAATTTATTCTAATAATTTTTCGGTTCGGCCGGTTTTGCCGCAGAACCGTCGTCAACATACATATTCTTTGTATTTACATACTCTGCCCTGCCTGCGTAATTTAAATCTGTGCGCTCATCAAATGTACAAATATCCTGTACGTCATCATTGCAAATTTTCATAAACACAAAATTTGCCTTATGTGTATCGGGATCGTACTCGTCAACATTTGCGGCTGCGTCAAATTCATTTGTATAAAGCACATAACCTTTTGCGCCCGCTTTAAATGTGTATTTGTTTGAGTCGGCAGTTACGGCAAAATCCTCATTTGAATTTAACAATGATAATATTTTAAATTTTGATGTTCTTTTTATTTCGTTTATATAGCCGTAAACATAATAATAACCGTTATAAGACAATTTTGCAAGTACGTTGTTATCAAAATCAATTCTGTCATATTGTCCTATTCCCAAAACAGCGTAATCACCCACAACTCCGTTACTTCTCACGCTGTACAGTATAGGCGAACCAGATCTGATATCCTCATAAGTATACTTGCCTATACTTTCCGAAACATCACCGAATATAAGCTTTACGGGTGTGTTTGAATTATCTTTGTATGCCGTAACCTCAAATACTTCATCACCGTTATATACCGCATATCTTGTACTTACGGCAATTGCGGTGTTTTGTGCGGCTCCCACGGTGTCGGACGCTTTAGTTACAACCAATATACCCGCCGCACCGTCATCGCCAAAATCTGCAGCGGTACAATCGTAATCTGAACCGTCAATCAATTGTGATATATCGGTCTTATAATGCTTACTGCTTTTACGGTCGTCAAGCGCCATATATATAACCGTATTATCGTCTGTCAAACACGTGCCTATTTTGCCTGCTCTTGCATTATATGTTTCATTTGCATAATGTTTTTCATCTTCAAACGTGTTAATGCTGTACAAACGTCCCTCGCAAGTGTTAAATTTTAATGGCCTGCGAACATCAACGTTTTCAAGAGCTTTGACAGCTGCAATACGTCTGCCGTTAATTCTTAAACAGTCTCCGCTAAAGAGCGTAACAATGCCGTTGTCGGTAAGCATTCTAACAGCCAAAATATCATCAAATGCCGTTGATCTTATTGTAACATCTTCAATATAACCGTATTGATACTCCGATACAACAGGCTGTGGAATATGTTCCTGCGAAAGTTCGCCGTTTTGTACAAACACATTTTTGTATGTACCGCCATCACCGTTAAATACAACTCCGCTGTATTCATATCCGTCAATAAGTGCATCGCACCCTGCCGTGCAATCGTCCTGCAGAGAATATACAAAAGCTGTGTCCGCAATAGTTTTTCCGCCTATTGTACCTGCCGCTTTATTGTATGTACCGCTAAAGCTTTCGGCTCCCGTGCAAGCATTTGTGTATAAAAATGCGCCGTCGGCGGTAAGTTTATATTCAACATATCTTTGTGTATTTTCTAAACTTCCGCTTGCTTTGTAAAAATCGGTGTATTTTTTCATTTGCACAAAGCTTTCTCCGGCAATATAGTTATTTTCACCGTCGGGCAGCGTTTTATAATTAAACCCTTTTAACGAACTGCGTACCGTTTTAACCGTTCCGTCAGTATCAAATATTTTATTTATAACATATATATCAAATGCACCGTCAGTTACGGCACTGTCGGTTATTAAACCGTACCGCACTTCACCCTTATCGGGCTGTTCGGGATTGGGATTTTCAATATTTGTGCTTGTTATAACAAGTGCGCCGTATTCATTGTTATTTTTTGCCGCCGCACAAATATCATAAATTTCGCCGTTTGTTAAATTTGCAACAGATGTAACAAATGCGTCGTCATCGTTTACCGCAAATACAACTGCATCGTCATTTAGATAAACACTTCCTATGCTTTGCGTACTTTTTTTATAATTTTCACCCGTTAAAGTTCTTACATCGTCAAAAGCCGATACTGATTTTATACTTCCGTCGCTTGCAATTTTGTACTCTACAAGTCTTTGGTCGGCTGTAAGTTCGCTGTATCTTTTGTAATATCTTTCAAATTTTAAAATTTCCTGACTTTCGTTATTGTATATTGTTGATTTTTCCGTATTTCCGTTTACACAAAAAGAGTAGTCAAATTTGTTGTATGTCGTATAATCCTTTATACTTCCGTCGGCTGTAAGCATTCTTATGGCAAGCTTGCTTTCAAATTCCTCATCTGTTGTGCTTGCGTCAAGAATATAGCCTATGTTCATTGATTTACTATCATCAAGGTAAAATACTTTGCCTGTTATGCCGATATAATAAGTACCTGCCGACAAAAGCGTAAAGCCTTTATCGTGTGCCAATCGTATATTATTGTTTACGCCGTATAACTTACCGTCTATTCTTACGGTTTGTTCACCCTCGTCAACTTCGGTAACCGTACCCGTAACACAGCTTTTGCCGAGGTTGTAGATTTTTGTTTTGTATCCGTCTTTTGGTTTGGGCGAATTTATTTTATAATTCTCGGAGCTTACCGATATAACATCTCCCGCCTCAAAGTCGGATAAATCTATTCTGCCGCCGTTCTTATCGTAAAATTCAACATCGGAGTTATCGTCATATGCGCATATAATTCCGCTGGCAGTTAATTTGTTTTTGCCGACTTCATCCACAATATAATCGGCATATGTTGTAATGTCTATTTTATCGTATTTTCTGTTTCTGTCATCATCGGTCATAACAATATAACCGTCATAACCCAAACTTGTAACATTATCAAAAACATCTTCTGCTTTTTCAAAAGCTTCTGCGCCGTTTACTATACATTTGCAGTCACTGTCAAGATTTGCCCTTTGCTCCTCGCCGTCAATGCCGCAATACTTCACATATCCGCTGCCCACCCTTATTAAATCGTTCACCGAAATATTTATTTTGCTGTCGCGTATTTTATCGCTTAATATATTGCATACGGGCGAAAGGTTTGTATTATCAAACAAAAATACTTTTACGCTGTCGGCTTGTATTGCGTTTTTGCTTGTAAAAGATAAATTTACTTCGCGGTCGGTTTCATCCGCAAAATCAACAATTTCGCTGTGTAAATCCGCAAGCACACCGCCACTGTACAGTGCAGCCGTAAGCCTTACACCGTCTTTTTCGCATACGCGGCGTTTGGATATATACACCTGCGCCTTTACTTCATCATCATAGCGTATAAATTCGGCGTCATACGCTCTAAAGTCCCCCACATCGGCAAATACCGCCGTCGGCACCAAACACATAATTGTGCTTAAAACAAAAAAGCACAGTGCAGAAAACGCCGTAATCTTTTGGTGTTTTAAACTTTGTTTACACATTTTTTGTCCCCCTAATGTATATTTAATAAATTTATTTTATCACGAATTTATATATATGTCAACACTAAAACGTATAAAAAACAAGAGTGCAGCAAAACAAATTTGTTTTGTAACACCCTCGCTTTGAGCTTTAAAAATCAGTGCCAAGCGGACAATCCGTTTATTTTTGCCGCACACTTCTTTTTTATTTATTAATTTTATGCAAGTTTTCTGCCCATTAACACTCCCATAACCGACGCCATCATAAGACCGCGCGTCCATCCGCCGGAGTAACCCAAACAATGAAGTCCTTTTATACTTGTATTAAAGTCGGTATCCATTTTAACGCGGTTGCTGTAAAATTTAAGCTCGGGAGAATATAAAAGCGTTTCGTATGACGCAAATCCCGGTACCACAATATCTACCGCTTTTATAAAGTTTATAATGTTTATCATTGCCCTGTACGGCATTGCCGCCGTTATATCGCCCGCTACCGCGTCGGGCAGTGTGGGTTTAACGTTTGACTGCGCAAGCTCTTTGTCCCAACTGCGCTTGCCGTCCGAAAACGCACCCGCACCCGAAAAACCTGTTGTAATATGGCAATACGGCTTACAATTCATACACTTGTTGGTTTTGTTCTTGGGGCAATGTCTTTTTTCTACCGACTGCCCTTTTTCTACAATTACTATTTTTTTCGGCTGCCGCATTTAAGCATTTCTATTGCTGTAAAAATACCTGCGGGGTCCGCACCGATTATTAAAACGTCACAATTCATATTTTTCTCCTTAGGCAAACGAGACTCGAACCCGTATTGGTTTAACATAGAGATTTTCGCCGTTATTGCGTCAAACACCTTGAAAATACGGCAAGTATTCTCTGCGGTGTTTTCCTTATACCGACAAAAATCTCTTATGTTAAACTGCTCGCACCTGCCGATGAGATGTTTTTCGCAAGATTTCAGTGCGGCAGGATGCAGGCAGGCTTGACGCCTGTCAAATCCGACAAGCTGAAAGATTGCAAAAACATCCATCGTCAGGCAATGCGTGTTCGGGTCCCGTTTGCCTAGCCGAAAGAGAATATTCCGAACTCTGATTTTGAGCAGATTTTGGTGCGGAAGATGAAGCAAGGCTGTCGCCTTGCGAAGATGACAAGCCAAAAGCCGCCGAAATTATGCCTTTTCAGGCGGGTTCGGATTATTCTCTTTTGGCTCAACGTTCCTCCCTGAAGTATGCAAGGCCGAGTGATGCGGGAGGCTGATTTTCTCTTTTATTTCTTAAACTTGTAATTATAAGCACTATTATTGTTACCACATACGGCAGCATTTTAAACAATTCCTGCGAACTTCTTGTAAGCCCCGTAATGTAAAAATACATCCAATACAAAAGTCCGAAAAGATACGAACCCCAAATTACGTTTTTGGGTTTCCACGTTGCAAATATTACAAGCGCAACCGCAAGCCAGCCGAGCGCCTCTATTGTGCAGTCGTTTGCCCACGTGCCCTTTGTGTAATCCATTACGTAAAACAAACCGCCGAGTCCCGATATGCCTGCACCGATGCACGTTGCAAGGTACTTGTACTTTGTAACATTTATACCCGCCGCGTCAGCTGTTGCGGGGTTTTCGCCCGTTGCACGCAAGTTTAAACCGTAACGGCTTTTATACAAAAACCACTGTGATATAATGCCTATTATAATTGCAACATACACCAAAAAACCGTACGATAAAAACAGTTTGCTTACAACCCCGAATTTGGTTGAAATAACGGGTATTGACGCTCTGAATGCCGAACTTGTTGCCGATACCGACACCTGACCTACACCGCCTGCAAGTTTGTTGAGCGAACCGCCGAAAAAGTTTGCAATACCCGAGCCGAATATTGTAAGAGTAAGACCCGTAACGTTTTGGTTTGCTCTTAGAGTTATTGTTAAAAAGCTGTATATAAGTCCGCCTATTGCCGCCGCAATAAATGCGCACAAAAGCGCAATTATTACGCATACAAGCTTATTTGGGTCAGTAACCGCATTTTCGTATATAAACACACCCACAAGACCCGATATTCCGCCAAGATACATAATACCCGGCACACCAAGGTTTAAGTTGCCCGAGCGCTCCGTTATGCACTCGCCTATTGCACCGAACATAACAACGGTACCAAATATAACCGCCGCCTGAAAAAGTGATATTAATGATGACATAAATTATTTCGCCTCCCTATCTTTTTTTGACCTGAAGACCAATTTGTAGTTAATAAAGAACTCGCTGCCCAAAATAAAGAACAAAATTATGCCCTCTATCATTTGCGACGCATAGTTGTTTAAGTTGTACTGAGACGCTATTTCCTCCGCGCCTATTTCCAAAAATACCAAAAGAAGCGATACGCCAAACATTACAAAGCTGTTAAACTTTGAAAGCCACGCAACAATAATTGCGGTAAAGCCTTGACCGCCTGCGGTAGTGGTAGATATGGTATGGCTTGCTCCGCTTACCGCAACAAAACCCGATATACCGCATATTGCACCCGATATAAGCATTGTACGCACTATTACTTTGCCGACGTTAATACCGGCATAGCGCGCCGTATTTTCGGAGTCGCCCACTACCATTATTTCGTACCCTTGTTTACTGCGTTTAAGATATATATACATACCTATTGCAAGTACGGCAACTATTATAACATTGAGCATATACTGCTGACCGAAAAGTGCCGGAAACCAGCCGCTCCTTGTTTGTGCATTTATAATACCTACGGTGTTTGAGCCGTAAGGATTTTCCCACAGCGATACAAAAAATGATGTAAGCTGTATTGCAACATAGTTCATCATAAGAGTAAAAAGCGTTTCGTTTGTGTTAAATTTTGCCTTAAATATTGCAGGTATAACACCCCACAATGCGCCCGCAATAACACTTGCGGCAAACATTGCAATAAAAAGCAAAGGGGTCGGGAGCGATTTACCCAAATAAATCATACAGGCTGCTGTTGCAATACCGCCCACAAGTACCTGTCCCTCTGCGCCTATATTCCAAAACTTCATTTTAAATGCTGGAGCAAGACCCACGCTTATACACAAAAGCATCATTGTGTTACGTATAAGTACCCACAAGCGCCGCTGCGACCCAAACGAGCCTTCAAACATTGTAATATATACTTTTATGGGGTTCATTTTAACAATTGCAAATATAACCGCTGCGCATACTATAAGCGACAAAACAAGTGCCGCCGCCCTTATTAAAAGCGCACGTGTTTTTGGCAGACCATCCCTTTTTACTATATGTACAAAAGGTTCTTTTGTATGCTTTATAACATTTTTTGTGTTTTCCATTATTTGTCCGCCTCCTTACCGCTGTAGGTCATAAGTCTTCCTATTTCTTCTTTGGTAGTTGTACGTGCGTCAACAATACCGCTTACTTTTCCGTCGCACATAACCATAATGCGGTCACAAAGTTCAAGAAGCACATCCAAGTCTTCGCCCACATAAATTACAGCAACGCCTTTTTTCTTTTCATCATTTAATATATTGTAAATTGCGTAAGATGTGTTAATATCAAGTCCCCTTACCGCATAAGCTGTCATAAGCACCTGCGGTTGAAGTGATATTTCACGTCCTACCAATACTTTTTGTACATTACCGCCCGAAAGCTTTCTTACGGGGGTATTAATACTCGGTGTTTTAACGTCGAGTTTTTCTTTTATATCAAATGCAAGCTCTTTTGGGCGTTTTGTGTCGGTAAAAAACGAATTGCCGTCACGGTAATTGCGCAAAAGCATATTGCTTGTCATACCCATACTGCCCACAAGACCCATACCGAGCCTGTCCTCCGGTACAAACGCAAGCGATACGCCGAGCTGTTTTATTTGGAGTGCGTCTTTGCCCACAAGCTGCTGTGCCTCTCCGCCCTCTGACGGGGTATACAATACACTGCTGCCCTCCTCGGGTTTAATAAGACCCGCAACAACCTCCAAAAGTTCTTTTTGTCCGCTGCCCGCAATACCTGCAATGCCCAAAATTTCACCGCCGTATGCGGTAAACGAAACATCATCGAGCGCCTTAATACCCTCGTCGTTTAAACAGGTAAGATGTGATACGTTAAGTTTTTCGGTTGGGTTTACGGGATCGCATCTGTCTATATCAAGGCTTATTTTTTCGCCCACCATAAGCTCGGTAAGCGACTCCTCGGTTGCGTTCTTTGTATCAACGCAGCCCACATACGCGCCTTTTCTCAATACCGCCACACGGTCGGATATTTCAAGTACCTCGTTTAATTTATGTGTTATAATAATAATTGCTTTTCCGTCGGCTTTCATATTTCGCATAACCGAAAACAGCTTTTCGGTTTCCTGCGGTGTAAGTACTGCCGTCGGCTCATCAAGAATAAGAATACCGGCGCCGCGGTAAAGCATTTTAACTATTTCAACGGTTTGTTTTTCCGATACCGACATTTCGTATATTTTTTTGTATGGGTCAAGTTCAAATCCGTATTTACTTGTGAGCTCACAAATTTTATCGGCAACCTTTTTTAAGTTAAGATTTGCACTGCCGGACAGACCGAGAACAATATTCTCTGCCGCCGTAAAAACATCAACAAGCTTAAAATGCTGATGAATCATTCCTATTCCGTAATCAAATGCGTCTTTTGGCGAGGTTATAACGGCTTCTTCTCCGTTGATACAGATGTTACCTTCATCGGGAAAATATATACCGGATATCATATTCATAAGAGTAGTTTTACCGCTTCCGTTTTCGCCCAAAAGCGCAAGTATTTCGCCTTTTTTAACATTTAGGCTTACTTTGTCGTTTGCAACTACCTCTCCGAATGTTTTGGTTACATCAACAAGTTCTATTGCGTAATCATTATTATTCATCGATTGTCCTTCCTTTATAAAAATATAAAAAGTAAAAAAGTATAAAAATATAAATCGGGGCTATGGATTTTAGCCACCACAGCCCCTAAATGATAAACTTTTAATTAGTTGAGTTCTCTAATACCGTCTATTCTCAATGTAAAGCAAGGAGCAGACTGATAATATGACTCGTGGAAATAGCCGTCGATTATAGCTTCGTCTTTATCGGGCTTAAAGTCGCCGTCCGTATCTGTAGCAAATGCGGTTGTAACTTCTTTACCGTCAACCGTAAATGTTTTTGTATCAAATACGTGAAGCTTGTCTTCTTTAATTGCTTTTACAACTTCGTCAACTTTTTCCTGTGTGCCTTCGGCAGCAGATTCACCGAGTTTTGTAATACCTACAGCATCTGTTTTATAACCTTCGGACCAATTTGTTTCGATTTTTTCACCTTTAAGAAGCTGACCGAATGCGTATTTATAGTATACCGCCCAATTGTTTGTAGCCGATGTTAATGCAGCTTTGGGAGCAACGCTTAACATATCTACATTGTAACCGATTGAGTAGCAAACCGTACCAGATTCGTTAAGAGCCTGTACTGCGGCCGGTGCACCTGTTGAGTCGGCGTGCTGACCTATAATTACACAACCCGACGCTACAAGTGAATTTGCAGCTTCACCCTCGGCTGTAATATCAAACCAGGAGTTTGTGTATGTTACGTCCATAACAACATTTTCAACAACCGATTTAACACCGAGATAGAATGCTGTGTACCCCGATACAACTTCGGCATAAGGATATGCGCCTACATAACCGATTTTTATATTTTCGCCGTCATAGTTTTTTGCAGTAAGCTCGTTGTTTTTAACAAGTT
The DNA here is from genome assembly GCA_900555295.1 of uncultured Eubacteriales bacterium. GTDB lineage: Bacteria > Bacillota > Clostridia > UMGS1810 > UMGS1810 > UMGS1810. Next base: position 8,593 of record USKN01000004.1, on the reverse strand, counting down.
CTGCAAGTTTCATACCGGCAACAACACCCGATACGTATCTTGCTTCGTAAATGCCTGTAAATGCATTGCAAAAATTGGGAAGACCGCTTTTTTTGGCAGTGTCACCCGTCATAGATACAAATGTAACTTCGGGTACTTCCTGTGCAGCCTGCTGTATATATGATTGGTGACCGTAGCTGTTTGCAAATACTGCCGTACAGCCTTTGTCTACAAGGTCAATTGCAGCGTCGTGGCAGCTTTCGTCTTCGCCAACGCTGTATTTCCACATAATGTTTTCATCGGGAATATTTAATTCTTTAGCCGCTTTTTTAATACCTTCAATGTGAGCGTATGAGTAACCCTCGTTTTCGTCGCCCACAAGAATAACACCGATTTTTACATCTTTGTTATCCGCACTTTTGCCTTTGTCTGCATTGTCGCTGCCGCAAGCTGAAAATGCCGCGCACATTCCAAGCACAAGAGCAATTGTTAAAACTACTGATAAAATCTTCTTCATAAAAGAATACCTCCCGCCTTTCGGCAAAATTTGTTTTTTATATGAAAGAACTTTCGGCACACCGCCCAAAACTCTTACATTACACGCAAAAAACTTATCTGAACACAATTTCTCCCTTATCGCTGTTCATACTTTCAACGGTTGCAAGCGAATATATTTCCATTCCGTTATCTCTTAACATATCGCCGCCGTGCTGAAAACCTTTTTCAACCGCAATTGCTGCACCCGCAACTTTTGCGCCCGCACTCTCGGCAATTTGTTTAAGCCCTGTAAGCGCGTTGCCGTTTGCAAGAAAGTCGTCAACTATAAGTATATTATCGTCTTTTGATATAACCTCGCGGCTTACCACTATTGTATATGTTGTTTGATGGGTAAACGATTTAACAGCGGCACTGTATACATTGTCGGATATATTGGTGGTTTTGTGTTTTTTGGCAAACACAACGGGTATGTTAAGCTTTGATGCCGCCGCAACGGCAATTGCTATTCCCGATGCCTCAACGGTTAAAACTTTATTTATTCCGTGTGATTTAAAATGTTCGGCTATATCTTCGCCCATTTGCATTAAAAAAGGGGTATCTATTCTGTGGTTTAAAAAAGTATCTACTTTAAGTACGTTACCGGGCAGTACCCTACCCTCACGCATTATTTTTTCTTCAAGTGATTTCATATTATATCTCCCAAAATATAAAAACATATCTTTATTAAAAAAAGATATGTAAAGCTATAAATTTAAAAAACAAATAACAAAAAAAGTTTATCACGTTTTTTAACGCTTGTCAAGCATTTTACATTTTTTTACACAATATTCTAAAATTTTCTCAAATTTTGTTGCTTTACTGATTGATTTTTATGTAATTTAGGTGTATAATTAATAAAGGCTTTAATAAAACAACACTTACGGAGGCTTACTTATATGAAAAAAATAATATGTACTTTAATGTGCTTTTGTGTTATATTCGCTTTTGTGTCGTGCAAAAAAGAAAATAATGACTCAAAATTACAAAAAAATTTATTTGCCGAAACGGTCGCGTCTGATTTTGAAGCGTCTTTTAAAGAGGACGACACAAAAAAGATTGACGGCATTGCAAACGAAATAGAAGCTTGCGACGACTATGACGATAAATATGCCGCCATAGAGCAAATAGCCCTTAAAATATACCCGTATATAAAAAACGGCTCAAAAGACCGTTACGATATTGCCAAATATTCGCTTCAAAAAATGATAGCGCTGTGCAATTCAAATTCAACTCTGCGCGGCGAAATACAAAAATATTATGCCGAGCTTGCCCAAAAATTTAAAGATATTACGGCAGATTACCTTTTGGGTGTATGGGAGCGCTCCGACAACACTGATTTTTCGGGTGCCAAAATTAAAGTTGAAAAATGCAATTCAATAACGGGCTACCGTGCGGTAATTATAGAAAAACCGCCCGTGGACGACACCGATTTTAAAGTCGACGAAATTAAATGGAACAATATTATTATAAAAAACGATACCGAGTTTTACTTTGACGACCTTGTACACTCGGGTGAGGGAACAACTTACGAATCGGCAAAAGGTACAATAAATAAAGACGAAAATAAAATAGAAGTAAAGTATAACGACAAATACTCAACCGTATCGGGCAGAAATCAAATATGGATTAAATGTGAATAAAAGTAAATATAAGTATATATAAAAAAACTGCGGGTAAAATATTATCGGTGATGACAAGTGATTAACAAAGATAAAGTTCTTTATAACGGTAATATTATTACATTAAACCGCAGTATTCCTTTTTGTGAGGCAATTTATATTAAAGACGGTATTATAGCCGATATAGGCAGCAGCGAATATATACTGTCATCTTATGTCAACGCACCGCGCTATGACCTTATGCACAATACGGTTGTACCCGCTTTTTTTGACGCGCACGGGCATTTTTTGTACGACGCAATATTAAACGGTATGTTTATTGATGTAAGATGCGTACCGGAGGGAACGCTTGATACGCGTGAGAGCGTTATAAATAAGCTTAAAAAGTATTCGCAGTACAAAAAGTGCAAAAATGCCGTAATAGCATTTGGGTTTGATGACGCACTTTTAAAAACCGAAATGCCGTCGTCGAAAGCACTCGATAGAATATCAAGCACAAAACCCGTAATTATATTTCATATTTCTATGCATAAATTAAGTGCAAACAGTACAGCAATTGAAACGGCAAAAAAAGAATACCCCGATTTAATATCATATAACACAGGCGGAATATTTGAAGGTGACAGTATTTTGCCGTTTGTAAAAATTGCATTTTCGGACGAATGCAGAAAAAATCTTGACGAATGTATAGAAAAATGCGCCAAACATTACAGCAGGTGCGGTATTTCAACAATGTGCGAAGGCTCCTCGGATTTTGAAACCGCCGACATACTCGAAAAGTTTATATATAACCGGCGTATGCAAAACAGATGCATAATATGCCCTACACTAAACAACGGCGAAGTACCCCAATACAAAAACTATAAAACATCACGCATTATATGCGGTCCCGTAAAAATATTTGCCGACGGCCCTTTTGCAACATACAAAGCATATCTTAAACAGCCGTATTACAAATATGCAAACGGCGAATACGCAAACACACGCGGCTGCGCGCTTTTATCGCAAACCGAGCTTTACCGAACAATGACAAAAATACTTAAATGCGGCAAAAGCTTTGTCGTACACTGCAACGGTGACGCGGCACTTGACAATGTGCTTGCATCATACGCGCAGGTTGACGGCGCTTTAAGGCGAACGAGTCGCAATATTGTACTTCATTGCCGTATTGCAAGTCAAAAACAGCTAGAGGAAATGGCAAGGCTTAATCTGTACCCGTCGTTTTTTATGCCCGGCATTTACCTATGGGGAGATTTGCACAGCAGGCTTTTTTTGGGCAGCGAACGCGCCCAAAATATGTGCCCTTTGGGCGACGCAATAAAAAGTCGCCTTAAAATATCAATTCACAACGACGCGCCCGTATCAAAGGTAAATCCCGTTATGCTTATTAAGTCGGCAATGCTGCGCCAAACCCCGAGCGGTACAATTTTGGGCAATGCTCAAAGAATATCGGCATATGAAGCACTTTGCGCCGTAACCGTAAATGCGGCATATCAGTACGGTGTAGACGATACTTTGGGCAGTATAGCGGTAAACAAAAAAGCCGATCTTGTAATGCTCAATAAAAACATACTCGAAACCCCACCCGAAAAAATTGACGATACAATTGTACTCGGGTTATGGATAAACGGAGAAAATGTTTTTACTTTTTAAAAAATAAAAGACTTTGTAAAAGCAGTACATAAAGTATGTGCCGTTTTTGCAAAGTCTTGTTTTTTATCTTTTTTTGTCTTTCTGTATTTATATCTTTTTATATTTTAATACTTTTTGCTTAAAAGCGCTTTTTCGGTTGCCTCTATTGCTTTAAGCGACTCCGTATCGTGCCGCATAATTATGTATGTATAAAGCGCGTCTATAATGGCAAGCTGTGCAATACGTGAATTAAGAGCCAAAATACTGTATTTTGTTTCGTCCGCGTCGGTTTGCAAAATAATGTCGGCGGTTTTTGTAACGGGCGATTTGCCTTTGGACGTGATACATATAACCGACGCTTTGTTTTGCTTTGCAATTTTAAGCGCTTCAACTATATCTATTGACGAACCCGAATGTGAAATACCTATAGCCGCGTCACCCTCTTTGAGCTGCGAGGCGGCTATTGCCTGCATATGGTTGTCGGTATACGCTACCGCACCGCACCCCGCGCGTAAAAATTTATGCGCCGCGTCGGTTGCAACGGACGCCGAGTTGCCAAGCCCGAATATAACAATTCTGTTTGCGGCAAGAATTGTTTTTGCCGCAAGGTCAATTTGTTTTTCGTTAAGAGATTTTTTTGTTTTTTCAAGCGACATATATATATCGTTGCAAATTTTTTCGTAAATTTCATAACACGTTTCATTTCCCGTTACGTCATCATTTACAATTTTTGTGCCGTGTTCCTGTGCAAGCGATATTTTAAGCCCCTGATACCCCGAAAAACCAAGCCTTTTTGCAAAACGTACTATGGTTGCCTCACTACACTTACACCTTTGAGCAAGCTCCACTATGGAAAGAGGTATTATTTCACCCGGGTGTGCAGCAAGCCAATCGGCTATTCTTTTTTCAGCCTTGCCCATTTCGTTATATAAAACTTTTATTTGCAGAGAAGTATTGTTCATATATTTAAACCCTCTTTTACAGCTGTGATTTTTCGCTTTGACGCTGTAATTTGTTTTGTTCCTGCCACGATAAAAAATCCGAAACAACAACTTTTAAAAATGCCACAAACGGCACCGCAAGAAGTATTCCCACAAATCCAAACAAATCACCGCCAACCAATATTGCACACAAAACCCAAAACGGTTTAACTGATAATACCTGGCGCACAAGGCGCGGCTGAATTAAGTTTGCGTCAACCTGCTGAAGAACAACAAGCACAACAAGTGCTATAATACCGTTTGCAAACGTACTTGTAACTATTGTAACCAACACCGTACACGCAACCGCAATGGCAGCGCCGAAATACGGTATAACGTTAAACAGACCTACCATAAACGCAAGCACAAGCGCATATTTTGAGCCGAGTATTAAAAGAGCAATAAACGCAAGCACAAATACAATTGCCGCGTCTATAAACTGACAATAGACATACTTGTACACAAAATCGCAGGCCATTTTAAAATACTTTGATATAAGAGAGCTTTCTCTTTCGTTTATATAAAGATTTGAAATTCTTATCGCAATGCGTTTAAAAGAATCTTTATCCGTTAAAATATATATGCTTATAATAACCGATAAAAGCATTTTAAACAAACGTCCCGACACCCCGGCAACACTTGCCGCATACTGATTTACATTACTGAAATCAAAGTTATGGAAAAGCTTTTCAAACGTAAGCGATTTTAAAATTTCGCTGCGCCTAATTGTAACAAACCCAAAACTGTTTATATAATTTACCGCCTTACCCACAAGCGTGGGTACTTGCACAACAAACTCTTTTATGTTTGTAACAAGCTGCGGAACTACAAGCCAAAACACGGCAGCTATGACAGCAATTACAATTAAATATCCCGTAAGTACTCCCATTCCGCGCTTATGTTTTTTTAAAAACTTTGTTTTTCGTCCGCCGTAAAAGTTCTCGGCTCTCTGGCACATAGGCGACATTAAAAAAGCAATGCCGAATGCAACAACAACGGGTGTAAACAGCGATAAAAATTTACCTATCGCAACAAAAATTATTCCAATGTTATCAAATGTTTTGTACACCGCGATTATAAGCACCGCAAGTACAAATATCCACATATATTTTTTAAGTTCGTCAAATTTCATACAATCACTCGCCTAAAGCATTAATTTTTTGTAGCTAAATCGTTGGGTCTTTCGCCCTCGCCGAAAGCATACAGTATTGCGTCAACCGTTCTTTCCGACGCTCTGCCGTCACCGTACGGATTTGCCGTATGCGCAATTTTTTTATATGCGTCCTCGTCCGTTATAAGCATATGAGCAAGCTTTACAATGTTGTCTTTTTCAATTCCGCCCATAAGTACCGTACCTGCCTCAACCGCCTCGGGGCGCTCCGTTTCGCTTCTTAAAACTATTACGGGTTTGCCAAGGCTCGGCGCCTCCTCCTGAAGTCCGCCCGAATCGGTCATAACCATATAACATCTGTCCATTGCATTGTGAAGTTCCTGTACGTCGAGCGGTTCAATTAAATGAACGCGGTCAATGCCGCCAAGTATTGCCGTTGCGGTATTGCGTACGGCAGGGTTCATATGCATAGGATATACAAGCTCAACATCGGGGTGGGCAAGCACAATTTCACGTACCGCCTCGCAAATATTTTGCAAAGGTTTACCCAAATTTTCACGTCTGTGAGCCGTCATAACAATTACCTTTTTATTTTCAAAATCAAGGTTTGCCAAAACCTCGTCCTCAAATTTATAATCGTCTTTTACAGTCGTTTTTAATGCGTCTATAACAGTATTGCCCGTTATAAAAATATTATCTTCGTTTATATTTTCTTTTAAAAGATTATTTTTGTTTTTAATTGTGGGTGAAAAATGAAGGTCAGCAAGCTGTCCCGTAAGACGTCTGTTCATCTCTTCGGGGTATGGCGAATATTTATCGTAAGTGCGCAGTCCCGCCTCAACGTGTCCTATTTTTTTCTGCGCGTAAAATGCCGCAATTGCGCCCGCAAATGTGGTTGTGGTATCGCCGTGTACAAGCACTATATCGGGGTCCGCCTTTTTTATAACGTCCTCAAGCCCTTCAATTACGCGTGTGGTAATTTGCGAAAGGGTTTGTCCCTGTTTCATAATATCAAGGTCATAATCGGGAGTTATATCAAACATTTCCAGCACCTGGTCGAGCATTTGACGGTGCTGTGCGGTAACCGCAACTATAGATTGTGTTTTTTCGCACTCCTCAAGCTGTTTAATAAGAGGCGCCATTTTTATTGCCTCTGGTCTTGTACCAAAAACAGTCATTACTTTAATCATTGTTTTTTTACCTCGTTTTCGTTATTTGTATCTTGCTCTTTTTTGTTGTCTGTGCCTTCATCGTCGGCAACGTGGCTTAACATAAACTTTCCGCTGAAAAATGCAAAAAGCATTGCCGAAACTATAATAAGTACCGCCGTAAGTGCGCCTTGTTCTATTACCGCAACAGCGCTTACGCCCAAAATGGTTGCAATAATATAAAGTATTGCAACCGTTTGCTTTTGAGAAAATCCCATATCTATAAGTCTGTGGTGCAAATGCCCCCTGTCGGGACTCATAATGGGTTTTTTGTTTTTTATACGTCTTAAAATTGCCGCCGCCGTATCAAATATAGGCAAGCCGAGTATAAGAAACGGTACAATGAACGATATTATGGCATAGCCTTTAAAAAGACCTTGTATGCAAATTATTGACAGAATATATCCCAAAAAGGTTGAGCCCGTATCTCCCATAAATATTTTTGCCGGGTTAAAATTATACGGCAAAAATCCCAGGCACGAGCCGGCAAGCGCCGCCGTAATAATTGCAACCGTAGGCTCACCCGCCAAAATTGCTATAAAAAACAGCGAAAACGTTGCAATACTCGATACGCCTACCGCAAGTCCGTCAAGACCGTCTATAAGATTAACCGCATTTGTAACACCCACTATCCACAAAATAGTAATGGGTATGCTAAACATTTTAAGCGGAAGTATTCCTCCCTGCGCTATAAACTCGGGTACGCTTACCGCAATTATTTTTACATTGCTGAATGCAACAATTGAGGCGGCAACAATTTGCACAATAAACTTTATTCCGGCACGCAGCTGTTTAACGTCATCTATAATACCTACTCCCACAATAAGCAGCGAACCTAATATAATACCTCTCATTTGTGTATCTATGTCGGCAAAAACAAGCACGCTTATTAAAAAGCCGTAATAAATTGCAAGCCCGCCCAAACGCGGTATGGGTTTTTTGTGAACACGGCGCGCATCCTTCGGTACGTCTATTGCGCCTATTTTATATGCAAGGTGTTTTACGGGCGGCGTAAGCGCCAAAGATATTACAAAGGCAACCGAAAAACACAGTATTAAGCTTAATATATTCATATGTTTTTTCTCCTTTTATGCACCGTTTAAATAAAGATGCACATTACCGCACATAACAAATTAAATATAGCTGCGCAAAAATGTACATTTTCCGCTTACCGTATACTCTTTAACGGACGCGGGTACAAACACACTGTCGCCCGGGTTTATATCCATACAGCCGCCGTCAAACTCCATACGTGCGCCGCCGTCGGTAAACACAAGCAGTTCAAATCTGTTATCGGGGGTTTTTATTTCGGTTTTTGTCTGCACATCAAATTGTTCAACCTTAAAAAATTCACAGTCAACCAACACGCTTTTCTCACATCCGTCAAGTTTTTCAACCACGGGTACAATTCTTTCGCGTCCCTCAACATTTTCAAGGCTTGTAACAAAAAGAGCTTTTTGTGTATGAAGCGGACGTTTGTTGCCGTCTTTATCTACTCTGTTATAATCGTACACTCTGTACGTTAAG
>USKN01000003.1 GCA_900555295.1 uncultured Eubacteriales bacterium | reverse complement strand
AGCAACTCCATCCGTGTGCATATCTCTGCCCTGCGTAAAAAACTGCGCGCTGCATTAGGTTATGACCCCATTCGCAACCGCATCGGCGAGGGCTATCTGATGGGAGGTGACACAGATTGAAAAAAATTTCTCTGCAATGGCGCATCACGCTGATGACTGCTCTGCTCATCGGCGTTACCTGTATCGCCATGAATCTGCTGCTCTGCTCCTCCGGCATCTATTATATGGATACCATCGCCGACACACTGCAGGGCGGCGACAGAATCCTCCTCGACGAGGAAGACACCGTGAGCTTTGATCCGCAGCTTGCAGCGCCTGACGGCGAGCTGACGATCCTTATTGATGGAGCACAGGGCCGCTTTCGCACAACAAACTGGTATATCACGGCGGTGGTGACGGCATTGAGCGGTATTCTTGCCTACTTCGTCAGCGGGCATGCCCTGAAGCCCCTGCGCAGCTTTGCCTCCCAGACAGAAAAGGTACAGCTGAACAATCTGGCAGATATCCGGATCAACGAAAATGTTCTGCCGGAATTCAGACAGCTTGGTCACTCCCTGAACCAGATGCTGGAGCGGTTAAACAATGCCTTTTCTGCCCAGAAACAGTTTACCGGCAACGCTGCCCACGAGCTGCGCACACCTCTGGCGCTGATGCAGGCCCAGCTGGAGCTTTTTTGTGCAGAGCATCCCGACATGCTGCCGGAGACGGCAGACTTTCTCTCCCTGCTGCAGGAACAGACAGAGCGGCTGTCCCAGATGACAAAAACCCTGCTGGAGATGAGTAATCTGCAGCAGGTAGAACGAAACGAATCCATTCAGCTTGCTCCCATGGTGGAGGAAATTTTCACAGACCTTACGCCGCTGGCGGAGAGATCCGGCATCACTCTGGAGCTTGCAGGTGACGGTGTTATGACCGGCAGCGACGCACTGATCTATCGTATGATCTTCAATCTGACAGAGAATGCGATCAAATACAATCGTCCAGACGGTTCTGTACAGGTCTGCATCACCCAGGAGCCCGAAAAGCTTCTGATCCTTGTTTCCGATACGGGACGGGGAATTCCGGAAGAATATCAGCAGAGTATCTTTCAGCCATTCTTCCGTGTAGACAAGTCCCGCAGCCGAACCTTCGGCGGTGCCGGTCTTGGTCTTGCGCTGGTATGGGAGATTGCAGCCCTTCACGGAGGCTCTATCCGGGTTGCAGAAAGCTCAGACAGCGGAACCACCATCGCTGCAGAGCTGCCACGCTCCGGCAATCATGCATCAGCTCCTAAAAACGAAACGCTTTAGAAATCAAAACGAACAGAAATGAGAGGAAAATATGATCGATAAAATGCTGATCCGTGGAGCAAAGGTCCACAACCTGAAGAATATTGATGTGGATATTCCGCTTGGGAAAATCGTTGGAATTGCAGGCGTGTCCGGCTCCGGCAAATCATCCCTTGCATTGGGCGTGCTCTACGCTGAGGGCTCCCGGCGCTATCTCGAAGCCCTCTCCACCTATACGCGCCGCCGCATGACCCAGGCCTCCAGAGCCAGTGTGGATGAAGTCCTGTATGTTCCCGCTGCACTGGCACTGCATCAGCGCCCCGGTGTGCCGGGTATCCGCAGTACCTTCGGCACAGGAACAGAGCTGCTCAACAGTCTGCGCCTGATGTATTCCCGTCTTGCCAGCCACCGCTGTCCTAATGGACATTTCCTTTCTCCGTCTCTGGCTGTCGCCGCAGGAAAAGAGCTTGTCTGTCCGGAATGCAGCGCACATTTCTATGCACCGTCTGCAGAAGAGCTGTCCTTTAATTCCCAGGGAGCCTGTCAGAGATGCGGCGGCACCGGGATCGTCCGCACTGTGAATCCGGATACGCTGGTGCCGGATGACTCGCTGACGATCAACGAAGGGGCTGTTGCCCCCTGGAACAGCCTGATGTGGTCCCTGATGACAGACATTTGCCGGGAAATGGGTGTGCGCACGGATGTTCCGTTTCGGGAGCTGACAAAACAGGAAAAGGAGATCGTATTCCACGGTCCTGCTGTGAAAAAGCACATTCTTTACCATCCGAAAAAATCTGACTCCAACGACTTTGCAGAACTGGATTTCACCTATTTTAATGCCATCTACACCGTAGAAAATGCCCTTGCCAAGGTCAAGGATGAAAAAGGCATGAAACGGGTAGAAAAGTTTCTCAAAGAAGATATTTGTCCGGATTGTCATGGCACACGCCTGTCTGCTGCTGCCCGTGCGCCGAAGCTGCAGGGTATTTCGCTGGACGAAGCCTGCGCTATGACACTCTCTGAGCTGGTCGTCTGGGTAGAAGGCGTCCCCCAAAGTCTGCCGGAAGAAATGCGTCCCATGGCCCAGAGTATCTGTGAAGCCTTTCAAAGCACCGCAAAGCGGCTGATGGACTTGGGACTCGGCTACCTGACCCTTGATCGATCCGCATCCACACTCTCTACCGGCGAGCGGCAGCGGATGCAGCTTGCTCGCGCCGTGCGTAACCGCACCACCGGCGTCCTCTATGTACTCGATGAGCCCTCCATCGGTCTGCACCCTTCTAATATTGTGGGGCTTACCGGTGTACTGCAGGATCTTGTTGCTGACGGAAACTCCGTCATTTTAGTCGATCACGATACGCAGATTTTAAAGGAATCCGACTGGCTCATAGAAATGGGTCCGGAGGCCGGCGCAAAAGGCGGTCACATCATTGCGCAGGGCAATATTTCCACCATCGCAGCAGACCCTGCTTCCCAGATCGGACCGTTTCTTTCCGGCACAGCGAAAGCCAGACTGCGCCCCTGCATCGAAAAGGAAATGCTCTTTACAAACGGCAGGATTCACCTGTCCACGGATCGGATCCATACCGTAAAACCCCTGGAGGTCGATATTCCAAAAGGACGGCTCACAGTTGTCACCGGGGTATCGGGCTCCGGCAAGACCACCCTGATACTGGAGAGCCTGATCCCTGCACTGCAGGCAAAGATCAACGGCAGTGCACTACCTGCCCACATCCGCGCAGTCGATGCCGACGGCATTGCACACGTCAAGCTCATGGACGCCACGCCCATCGGCATCAACGTCCGCTCCACTGTGGCAACCTATGCAGGCATCCACGACGAGCTACGCAAGCTTTATGCGAAGTCTCCGGATGCCAAAGCCCTCGGCTACAAGGCCGGTGATTTTTCCTACAACACCGGGACGCTCCGTTGCCCCGGCTGCGACGGAACCGGCGTTGTCAGTCTTGATGTACAATTCCTGCCGGATGTGAACATCCCCTGCCCGGACTGCCGGGGCTCCCGCTACAGCAAGGCAGCTTACACAGTAAAGCTCACCAATAAAAGCGGCGCGCACATTTCCTTACCGGAGCTGATGGATATGGACGTAAACACCGCCATCGACTTTTGCAGGGATATAAAAAGCGTCAGCCAGAAGCTGGAAATTCTAAAGCAGCTCGGACTCGGCTACCTGACCCTTGGCGAAGAAACGCCCGGACTGTCCGGAGGCGAGGCACAACGGCTCAAGCTTGCCAGCGAGATTGGAAAGACCCAGGAGGATTCCGTATTCGTCTTCGACGAGCCCTCCATCGGCCTGCATCCGCTGGATGTGCAGGTTCTGCTGGGCGTCTTTCAGGCGCTTCTTCATCACGGTGCGACCGTTGTCGTCATTGAACACGACCTGGATGTGATCAAAAATGCGGACTATGTGATCGACATGGGACCGGGCGGCGGCGAAGCGGGCGGACAGATCATAGCCAGCGGGACGCCGCAGGAAATAAAGGAAAACCCAAACAGTATTACCGGGAACTATATCTCATAAACCTCGTTCTCGAGATGGCTTGTCTTTCTCAGCCGGCCAGGATTTTCTGAGTGCCGCGTAGGAAATCAGAAAATCCGCAGGCCGACCGGCGGCTTTGACCTGGGGCTGCCCCCGATTGAGTCACTTTAATTTTGTCTGTATCCTGCTACTCCTCTTACCTTATAATTTCCCATTTTGCTTTTCTCGTTGTTCCGTTCTGTACCAATCTACCTTTTTCCTGTAAAGAAGCGAACATTCGAGAAATCGTTCTTTTCGATATACCCATTTTTTCCGCATAATATGCCTGTGTTGCAGACGGATTCTTCTCTATAATCTGCAACAATTTTTCTATCTGCGTCTGTTCCTTATTAAGCGGCACTTCAGCGCCATTAGTGCCATCATCAGCGCCATAATTAACGCCATTAGCGCCATTTTTAGTGCCATTGGCGTTAATCATGGCGCTATTGGTATCAACCTGACCTCGATAAATATTGATACGCAAATCAACTTCGCCACCAATAAACTCCGGCTCCCGCAGTCCGGCAGCTTTTACTTTATCAATAATTCTCGGAATACCGCTTCCCCAATGCTCAATCAGGTTCATATAAGCAAACGCATGGGCAAGGGCTTCATTTCTGATTTTGGAATAACCTTCTTTCATACGCTCTATCGTTTGTCCCATTGGCAACTTTCCTGGAGAAGTAATTTCCAATCGGTTGTCATACATGTTGGGGGCAGGGACCGGATTACTGTCATTCATAACTTCTTATACCCTTCCAAAAGTTACTGACACATTTTTCTCTTTCACACAGTATATTACAGCTGATTATACTTCGCTGCACTTCCCTTTGCTTTTTCCACTGGATACTTTGCCTCATTCTGTGCCATCTTCATATTGATGATTTCATCTGCATCCAGCCCCAACTTGTCCAATAGATTCTGGCAATAAACCATGACATCCGCTATTTCCTCTTTTACATGCTGTAAATCATATACCTCATCAAGGCTTTCAACCAAACTCAAATCTATATTTGATTTAATTGAGTCCACACCAACTTTTACGGGTTTTACTTTTTCTACAATAATATCCGATACAAACGAGTCTGTAGTTACCGAATAAGCCTCAATATTGTACTTGTCATCGTTTATGTATGTTTTTTTACCAACTCCAAAGCCGTCTGTTTCGGATATATCAACATTGCCCGACTCGTCAACAGGCACAGAAAATACCGTTGTATCGGCTGTTACCATTGCAAAACCGCCAAAAGATTTTGACGACGTTTTATACTGCAGGTTTCCTGCCACTGTCATATGCAAAGTTTCAAGTGTTTCATAAGCTCCCAATCCGTTCGGTGTATCCTCGGTATAATCGTAAGGTAAATCTATATCCGATACTTCTCCGTTTTTGTTGGTTTTATAACGTGAAAATGTATTGGTACGCGAGCCATTGCCGTTTAATGCCGCCAATGCGGATTTTGTTGTTTTATACACAACTCCGTCTATTGTAACATTATCTCTTACTTTTACAACCTCCAAGTCGCCCTCGTCATTTAAAATCTTAAGTTTGAGTGAATTATCAAACGGACCGTCGCTTTTAGTCGACATATCGGCAATATAACCGTATCTGTAACTTGACTGCGAGTTTTTGCGAACAACAATTGCCCTGCCCCACTTATTTTTGTATGCGGTTATTTCTTCGCCAAGTTTTATTTCGCCCGTACCGTCACTGTAATATGCTGTTTTTGATATTTCAACATCTTGGTTATCAACCCTCACGGTTAATATATCGTCTTTATTTACCGATTGAACAACTCCCGAGGCTTTATCGGAGCATACCTGTAAAATATACATTACACTGCCGTCATAGGAAATGCTTTTTCCAACCGTAAGTACAGACCATTCTTTAAGCGACGTTGTTAAAAATTCTTTATCTGCCTCATTACCGCCCGAACGCTTTATAATATATTTTGTATTGGCAGCATCAAGGTTGATTGATTCCAAACTATTTTTAAAATATATAACGCTGTCGCTTACAGTGTCAACAACAAAAGCTTTTATATCATTAATTACAGCCGTATTATATGTTCCGTCATCATCGCTGTCAATAAATGTAACATCACCATCGTTGGGCTTAAAAATGCCGATGTTATAATCCGTTACAAGCTGTCCGTTATATACAACGTTAATATCGTTTGAAATAACTACGCTTTTTTTACGTTCTGTTTTTGCATCTGTATATTTAAGCCTGCCGTTTAAAACACTTTCAATATCATATGATGAAATATTTAATATACTGTTGTTGTATTTTTGTATATAGCAAACTTCATCATCATTGTTTGTATAAAATTCAACGTTATATCCTATATACTCGTCAACATTATCGAGCTGTGTATCGTATACTTTGGAATTAATGGCAATCTTACCGGAATTTTTTAAATCGGAACCGTCGAGACTGGTATATTGGTTTTGGGTAACAACACCCTCAAGCCTTTTATAATCGCGATATACCGATTTTCCGTCGGTTTTACCTGCACGGTAAACCGTGTTATTGCTTATATAGCTTATTTTATCCAAGGTAAAATTAAGCACATTATTAATAACTGTAAGAATTTCCGATTTTTTTATACGTCTATCGGGTGTAACATCATCAATACCGTCAAACAAATTCCACTTTTCGGCATATGCATAGTAGCCGTTTGCATTGTTAAATACCCCGCCTTTTATATACTTTAAATAATCACTGTATCCCAAAAGCGAAAGTGCCGCGCACGAAACATCCTTATATGTAGCATATGCCGTACCGTCAAGTTCAAATTTTGATAAAATATCGTCTTTCATAAACAAATATTGGTCGGTTAAAAGCATATCAATCATATCGTTGGCTGTAACAAACTTTTGAGGTCTGAAATTTGTTTTTACATCGTGTTTTAACAGTTTAAGCGCTGTAAGTTTATTAAACAATTCCGTATCCGATTCATCTGTAATATCAATAGGAACCGTTCGCTCCACACCGCCGTTAAATTTTACATACGACATATCGCCGACACCTGTTTTACTGAAAACAAAATATACAGTATGAACACCGTTTATTTCGCCCTTTTCAATAATTGCCGTCTGCGGCTGTCTATCAGTCCACGTACCCGGTGTTTTTTGCACTTTGAGTGCAGCAATATTGTCACCTACAGGTGAATCAAGACGAACATATATTGTACCGCCTGCATTTGATTGGTCAACACCGGTATTTATTGTAACACTGTCATAAACATTTCCCGTACCAAAGTCTACCGACACGGCAACGTATCCGTTTTTATATGTTCCCGAAACGACTCCGTGTGTAAGTGTACATTGGCTAAACGCAACCACGTCCAAAAAGTCAAATCCTGCCGCCGGATAATTTGCCGCATATGCAACAGTACATAACGAAGATACAAGCATAGTTGCAATAATAACAAAAGTAAATATTTTATAAATTGTTTTCATATCGTAATCTCCCTTACTCCTTTATTATTCCAATATGCAATAAGTACCGATATATAATAACCGCCGCCTCCGCACGTGTGGAATTACTTTTTGCATCAAATATTTCATTGCCCGTTCCGTTTAAAATGCCTGCCTTTGCAAGTGTGTAAACTCCGTCATAGGCATAATCGGTTATTTGGTCACCGTCGGCAAACGCAATATTAATATCTTTTGCACGCACATTATATTCGGGTTTAATTAATGATACGCGATAAACAATTGCCGCCAGCTCCTCGCGTGTTATAGGCATATTAGCACCAAATGTTCCGTCTTTGCGTCCGTTTACAATACCGTTGCCGTATGCAATCTTAATACTGTCCGAACACCAATCCGTATCGTTTACATCGGAAAAATTAATGCTTGTGTTATCTTTTGCATTAAAATTCATTGCGGTTACAAGAATATGTACAAATTCGGCACGTGATATATTATTATTGGGTTTAAACGAGCCATCGCCGTAACCGCTTATATAACCTTTTTTATACATTGTGTTAATATCATTTTGTGCCCATTTACACAGTTCAAGGTCATTTAACGGTTTTTTTGTATTTTGGGGTTCATTGGGTTGAGTATTCGATATTGCATCAACACCGTAACTGCCTCCTGTTTTACCCGATTTAACCGATGTTCCGCCCTTGGAAGAGGAACTGCCGGATTGTTTATTTGGTGTAACGTTAATTTGTGACGCCCTTGCATACGGACGGTTATACATTAAGTTTAAACATAACTGTTTTTGCTCATCAAAAGATAATTTAATATAATCACTATATCCTGCAAAATTAAATATGCTTTCAAATTCCTTAATAAATTTATCAAAGGTTCCCCAACCTTGCGCATTGTTTATACCGTTTAATACTATTGCCTCATTAAACAATTTTTGCACAGTTGTTATATCTGACGGCTTATCTGCCTTAAAAAGAGAAGAAAGATATTCCGCAACAGATAATTTATCCATATTTTTATAAAAATCTTTATAACCCTTTGCAGTATCTATGCCGAGAAGTTTAATATTGTCTTCAATAAGTCTGCTTGCTTTATCTGATGATGAACCCGTAATCTCGGAAATAACATACAAAAAATTCATTTTGTTTGAAAAAGCTTCAAATGACTCAAATGTTTCCCCGTTGTTATATAGTGTGCTGTATATCCAATCTTTATATTCCGACTCATTAATACTGTCAACCAAATCGGTTAAATACATATTATCTTTATTTTGGTTTATTATACGTATAAAAGCATCAAGTTTCGTTTCACCGTCCACCGGAGCCGGGTTATTTATTTGGGACATTATTTTTTGTATATCCAGCTCATTCAAGTAATTAAATTCTGCCTTTTCACCCAAATTGTTTATAACAACATATTTTCCCGTTTTCATATTTTTATCGGTAAACTTATAAGCATACTTTCCGTCTTTGGGATTAACAAGCGCTATATGAGTATAATTTAAATAATCATTCTCATTAACATCGGCTTTTTTTACACCGAGCAACACTGTACCGGCGCTTGCGCCGTATATACTTATTTCGGCATTGGAATATTCTGCTGTTAATTTATCAACGGCTTTTGTATCAGCACTTTCAACCGCACCTGCAAAACTTCCTTTAATATTAAACGAGTCATCCGCAAGCACCGCCATATAGCTGTCAGCCGTTTCAAGAGGCAGTTGTTCATTTACATCTTTATTAACCGCATCGGTAATTTTTTGCGCATTGCCTTTAAATACACGGCTATCTCCCGTATATCCTGCACCTATAAGCGTTATGTTGCCGGCTTTTAACGAACTCCATTTAAAACTTGCTTTTGCTGTCGTCCCTTCAATAGATGCGCCGCCGTAAAAATAATCGTTGTAAAACCTAATATTTTTTATATCGCCCGACATATCGTTTCCTTTAATAACAAGTTTTTTATGTTCGGTAATATTGCGCGGAAAACCATCATAATAACCAAACGTTTTGAACGCCGACCAAGAACCGGTATTTTCGGAGTGAGTGGTAAAAACAGGCGTTGATTTTAATATATCTTCCGTAGGGGTTCCCACATCGCCAATATATATTGAAAAACCGCCATTTGCACCCGTTACAGCATAAGTAAGTTCCATTGCAACAGCACCGCTGCCAAAATATACATCATCAAATGCAATCCATCCGCCATAGCTTATACCGCCTACGTAATCGTTGTTTCTTACTTCAATATCGGCTTTACCGCCCATAGAGCTGCACTTTATTGCACTTATAAGTGAAAAAGCACTTATTCCGCTTTCTGTAGGTTCTTCAACATCACTCGGTACATTTGCAATTTGCTCACCGAGCAATGCAACAAAATCAGGCACCGAATAGTATTTTTTTGTATAATCCTCACCTTTTATTCGGTCTATTATATATTTTTTCTGTCCCTTTGTGAGCGGTTCATATTTTTGGGCATAAAGTTCGGTATATATTTCCGCTGAAAAATCATCAAAAATTTTATTAACCGCCGTCCATTTATCCGCTCTGTTTATAGCCTCAAGAGCCGATGATTGATTAAAACAATCTTTAAAAGTTTGTTTATCTGCCGAAAAGTCATTTGGCAGAATACCGCGTAATATTTTACTTAATTCGTCTTTGCTGCTGTCGGGATAATAATTTTTATAAGCAATCGATGCGGATATCCCCAAAATTTCGGCATTATGTTTGATTATTTCTTCAACATTTCCGCCCGATATTAATTTTTGATATACATTTGCGAATTTAACTCTTTTACTGTTGTATATTGATAACCGTTGTTATAAATTCTTGAATAAACGGTATCTGCGTCTTCACCTTTTTTAATATCATCTAAAATATCCGTTATACCCAAAAGCGGTGCATTCTCATATACAACACGTATAAATGCGTCTTGTACCGTTTCGCCCTCTCCTTGAACCGGGTTGTTAATTTTATTGAGCGCTTCTTTTTGCTCTGCCGAGTTTATATAAGTTATTTCATATTTTTCGCCTATGTTATTTATAAACTCATATTCACCTCTTGTAATACTCTCGTCGGTAAACGAAATTTTATATTTTCCGTCAACGGTTTTTACGGTAAACAAATTTACTGCGTTTTGCAATTCTAAAATATTACTTCCTTTTTTTATCATTGCAATTATTACATAATCTTTATCCGTGCTTCCCGTTACGGTAAAATCGGCTCCGCTATAATATGCATACAGTTTATCGGATACATCGGTTAAATCATCACCGCTGATATATCCGCCTTTAGGCCCGCACAATAAATTCATATTATCATCAACTAAAAATGCATTAACACTTTCGCCGTTTTGCAAAGTAAACGGTATATAAAAATCCGTACTTTGATTTTGCACATCGGTTTTTCTGTCTGCGATTATACTTTGCGAAAGTGCACCGCTGCTGTTATGTATTGCCGAAATAAGCGTTGCGTTTGCCGTATCGGAGGTGTATAAATCAAGTTTTGCCTTAACGTCATTTTCGTTTACGGTTATTTCTGCATTATTAAAATTTGAATAAAACTGTATCGACTTGGCATCACCTATATTTTGTCCCGAACCTATTACCCATACAACAAGTTTTTTGTTTCCTTTTATATCCGACGGAAATCCGCCCTTTGTTATTGTTTCAAAACTGCTCCAACTTGACGTTGGTGTAACATCAATCGAAAAATCCGGTGATGCATCGTATTCCATAACCGTATCTAAATCAATAGGTGTATTTAAATCAACGGCTTTTATTTTTAAAGTTCCGCTTAAAGTTCCCGCACGAGTATAGCTCATAGCGACAGCTCCGTCTTTAAAATCAATGTTATCAAATACTACGTATGCGCGTGTATTAAAATCTCCCACAACACCGCTGTTTCTTAATACTGCTTTACTTATTTCCGTTGAGCTTATATTGGTAAATAAAATGTTTTCAAATGCGTCCAATGCCGTATTATCCGCAAAAACGCCTACAGGCAGTATTGCCGAAACAATAAATATAATTGCCGTAATAAGCGAGATTTTTCTCATTAATTTGTCACCTCCGAGTTAGTTTCATAAATTTTAAACCACCATATATTGCAATTTTTGCCGTTTGCAAATTTCATAAACAAATTATGTTTGCCTTTTTCTATTTTACCGTCAAGCGGTATTTCAATTGTTTTGTATATGTCTTCTCCACCGGTTGATTCGGTTTTAAATGTTGCAATCGGTTTATTTGATGTACCGTCACAATAAAGCGTTACAATATTGCCTGCATTTTCGTCTGAAACGGCTAAATTAACCCTGAGCATATTATAATCGCCCGTTGCATTTACATCATTGTATCTTACGCAAACATTTTTCTTTGTATTTCCGATTGCGGGTTTTGTTAAGTCTTCTGCCGGATATGTTTTTTCGGCTTTTGCAACCGTACCCACATCGGCATTATAATCGCCTGCATACAGCTTAATTGCGGTAACATCTTCTATATCCTCATCATTTGTTTTTGATGTTTGAATTGCGCATATATTTGCCGATTTATAATTTGATGTTGCTTTTATATATACGTTTTTAATCCCGTAACATCCGCGTACATTAAGACGTTTCCATACGGCAGCATCCAAATCATAGCAAGGAGACGATAAAGTTACAGATGTCAATCGTCCGTTTTCTATACTGTCGCCTACTATAATGTCAAAAGTTTCTCCCGTGTTGTATGTATCGGCTTTATATACAAGGTTAATTGTATTTGTATCGGTAAAGTCAACATTTTTAAAGCAAATCCAATCACCCGGTTTTTTTAATTTTACCATACCGTCGTCACGTTCGGCGCCGACAGATATATCCGCATCTTCAGCACTGTATGTGTGCGATGTTTTATTAAACCTGTTATAGTTGTCAAGATATTGTTCATTATCTTTATAACAACCGCTGAAAAACTTTTTCTGATTTGGATAATCGTATTCGTTCAAATCGGATTTACCGTTTGTTAATATTCTATCAGGTAATATATTATTCCATCTGTCTACAAGAGCATATGCCGTTCCTCCGGCATTTATATGGTCACCGTCAGTGAAAATACTGTCTGCACTTGTATTAAATGTTATATTATCGTGACAATCTATCATATTAACCCAATTGTCAAAATAAAATCCAAAATTTGCCGCCGAACCAACAGTCAAGGCATCGTAATTCCAGGATGACGACACCAAATTGTGATGAATTTGACTGCGTAATCTCTCATTACCAAAAGATACTCCGTGCAAATAAACCGTACCTGTATCTCTTGCGTTTATACTTCCGTCCGAAAAGTCGTTAAATGCAACTTCATTTGCAAGCCACACGGTATTACCGCCGTCGCTCGACCAAGCGCGTTCTTCACCTGCAACCTGAAATACCGAACGTCCCGATTTTTCGGCAGTATTATTATAAATACCAAAACCTCCGCGTTTTGTTCGTGGTGTTTTACTTGCGTCGGGTGCCATAAATATGCCTCCGACATAGCTTGCCATATATCCGCATTCGGAAAGATGATTGTTTTCTATATAAGCAAAGGTTCCCGTTCCGTATATTCCCGATGCCGCACTGTATTTTATATCGGTATTAATTACGGCATTATCGCTTCCGCCGATATAAATACCGAGTTCGCCGCGTTTGGGCGCTCCATTGGGATCGAATGTATTAAAATCATCGACGTAACCGTAATGTTGGTCTTCGCTGTATGTATAATGACAAACATATTTATGTTCTCCGCCGTTTATTACACACATTTGACTCTCGTTTAACTTCATACCGCCGCCGATTGTATTAATATTTTTAAGCTGCACATAACTTCTGTCGGCAATATCAACCGTTGCCTGTCTTGCCTTTATTTCAAGTTTTAAGGTTTCGGCTGTTTCACCTTTCGGCGGATAAATATAAAGCTTTTTATTATTTCTGTCAACATACCATTCGTTTGGAATATCTATGCAATTTTTACTGCCTGTTATATACCCGTAATCCCACTTCATAAGATCGGCTGTACCGGCATACCACCATTCATCGGTAACATTGTCCAAAAATAATCTGCCTTTATCCGAATCGGCAACTTTTGCCGTTCCCATTCCCCAGCCGTAGCCGTGAAGAGAAACAAATGTTGCGCCTTTCCAATAACCCTGCGGTTGATTTAAATCGGTATCGCTTACAGCCTCCATTTTATCATCAAGCGACACCTGAATATTTCCTTGCGTTGCCCACAATGACGATAAATTTAATTGTGAGGGAAATTTTCTGGGCGATGTGTTCCCATTTGGATGCCGAGCTTCGGCAAGCGCTTCTCCATTGTAAAAAATCTGATTTTTACCGTCACCCATATCATAATTTACATCATATGCAAGTATATCGCCTTGTGCGGTGGGAACGGACTGTATTTCTTCAAGTGCCGAAATTGTAACATTCTCGCCGTCTGCCGCTTTAAATATTATGGGATTAACGGCAGTACCGTCGTTTTGAGGCTTAAATGTTTCGCGGTATATTCCGCCGCCCACAATAACGGTATCGCCGGCTTTTGCAACCTCGCCCGCTTTACCCAGAGTTAGAAACGGTGAATTTTTTGAACCGTCATTACTGTCGGAACCGTTTTTTGAAACATAGTATGTTATAGCTTGTTTTGCTTGTTCAATATAGTTTAAATACTCATCTTTAAGCTGATTAAATACATCGGTATTAAGTATCTTATTTGTAAGTGCGCTGTAATCCGCAACAACAAATCCGTCTTTATATTGAACTGTTTTTCCTATATTTTCGGCAAAATATCTGAAATTTGCATAAAATTTTCCGTTATGCTTTATAAACACAGGTGATACCTCGGTATAATCGCCGAAATTTTTTTGCCTATACGTTACTCCGTCTTTATAAACCCATTCATCCGAATTATTACGCATAAGAGCATAATCTTTATCGGCAAGTTCCTCAAAGTAGTAACCAAGCGCACGCGCTACCGTTTTTACAGGAAGATACATTGAGCCGTTTTCAACATACGGAAGTTCGGTGCTGTCATCATAATTAACATATCTTTTTCCGCCGTTCACTTTAATTACGGGAGAATTTTCGTTTATAATAACAGCCGTTTGCATTGCATCTTCGTACGGAGTTAAATCTGTTACAAATATACGTTCGGCAAGGCCCGCCATATTGGCATATTGCCTGTTTTCTTTTATAAATCTAAAAGAGTTTATCGTTATATCGGATTTAGCCGTAATATTAAGACGCAAATCACCTTTTCTGTACATTTTACCCGCACCGAACTGTTCAATTTTTCTTCTAAATCTAATTGTGGTTTTTATATCGTTGCCGTTTAAATTAAGCGACAATTCACAAGGGTCTACCAAATCGGCTTCAACCTGTATTGTATTGCTGTTAAACGGTAAAAATAAGTTGTACGAAACAAATCCCCCGGCATTGATATGCAAACCGTCATTTGTTATTTCATACCCCTCACCGGCAAGTATGTCCGACAATTCGATATTATATTTATCCGGACCTCCGGATTTGGAAACAGACGCGTACGTTTCGCTTATGCTAAAAAGGATCATAAGTGCTATTATACATACACAAACCGTTCTTTTAAACTGTATTTTCATTAAACACACTCCTTATTTTTTTGAAGCCCACCAAGAATCTACCTGTTTTTGAATTTCCTGTATAATTTTATCAGAACCTGCGGTTTTTAAATCTTTTATAAATTTAGGCAATGCTGTTTTGGGGTCTACAGCTCCTCTTTCAAGCGATTCAAGCTGTTCTTTAATAATGTTGTTGCAGTTTGCGCTTTCGGTTGTAATTGAAGACGTGTTAAGGTTTAAACCGTTAAGAGGCGATACAATTGCAGTATCGTTAAAAGTTTTAACCTGTTCATACAAATCAGGGTCCTGACTTTCAAGACAGTAAGTGCCGTAATTTGAGCCGAGAACATACGAGTTAATTCTTGAATAACCCGAATTATCGGCAATTTTTATTTGAGTGTCGCTAACTTTGGTATAATGCTTACCTTCTATACCCCAACAAAGTAAATTCATTATTTCTTTATCCTTATTGATTACATCTAAAAGCTCCATAGCTTTATCGGGGTGTTTGCTTGTTGTTGAAATACCTGTCATAGCCGCACACACACCGTTGCTTGCCAACACTGCATTTGAAAATTGCTTTACGCTGTAATCCGTTCCTGTGCTCAATTCAATTTCACCTTTTAAACCGGGCTTATAAATATGAATTGAAAAAGGATTAGTTCTTACGTCTTTGTTTGAGCCTTTTTTTATTGCTATAGCGTCATACATATCCGACATAAGACCTTCTTGCACCCATTTGTATCTTGTATTTACATATTCGCTAAACTCGGGGCTTTCATACATATTCATTACTTTTGGCTTGCTTCCGTCATCTGTTACATATATAGCTGCGGGAAGTGTATCACCCAAAAGAGTTAAAATATTATACTTGTATGTAAGAGATGACCATACTTGCCCCACCATATTACATTCGGGCATAGTTTTATGTAAGCTTTGCATATATTTGCCTATATCGTCAAGTGTATTAATTTGGTCCAATGTATAGCCTGATTGTTTAAGCACTTCCGTATCAATTGCCAAACTTGTAGATTTAGCCTGTATCTGCCAGCTGGGTACAGCATATATTTTACCGTCAACGCGGCTTGCGTCCCAAACATTATCGTTCATAGAATTTTTTAAATCAGGGTACTTATCAAGCAATTCGGTTAAATCAACCAGTGTACCGTTAGCTACGCCGGTGTAGTAATCGTTTGTCCAATTTGACACAAACGATAAGTCATATTCTTCTCCGCCGGCATTAATTGTTTGCATTTTGGAGGCATAGTTTCCGCCGTCAATAAAAATAAGTTCAACATTTAATTTATATCTTTTTGCAAGCAATTCGTTTACCTTATCCATTACCTCGTCCTTATCGGCACAGTCAAGCACACCGGGAACGTACCAAGTAATTGTTGTAACATCACTGTCTTTTTGATTTTTCTTATTACTGTTACATCCCGCAACAGCAAAAATCATTGTTAAACATAATAACAAACATACAATTTTTTTGATTTTTTTCATTTTCCTCTCTCCTTTTTAACCTTTAACAGAACCTACGTTTATACCTTGTGCAAAATACTTTTGGAAGAACATAAACACAAATATCATCGGACCCGATGCAAGTACGCACATTGCCATTCTTGCCGATTCCATAGGAACCTCGGACATATCGTTTAATACCGATGTATTCGACATATCTATGTTGTTCATTGTTCTTTGCAAAAAATACTGCAGCGTTATATTTTGTTCTTTTGTCATATACATAAGGCACGCATACCACTCGTTCCAATAAGTTAATACCGTCAAAAGCAAAATAGTTGCTATACCGGTAACACTCATAGGCATTACTATTCTAAAAAAAGTCATAAACTCATTTGCACCGTCTATTTTTGCGGCCTCTATAAGTGCCGTCGGAATACTTGCAAAATATGTTCTTAAAACAAAAATATTCCATACATTAACAAGCTGTGGTATTATTAATACCAAAACATTATTTCTCAAATGCAAGTATTGTGTTATTAAAATATACGATGGTATTGCACCGCCCGAAAACAGCATTGTAAAGTATAAATAAAAACTTACCGCTTTTCTCGGTTTATATTCTTTTCGTGTAAGAGGGTATGCCGTAAGCGATATTATTAGAATTGACAATACACTTCCAACCGCTGTTGTAAATATAGTAATTTTATATGCATTAACAAGCGAACGCGAATTGTAAAATACAACTTTGTAAGCATCCAAAGAAAAATCTTTCGGCAATATTGAATAACCGAATTTAATCAGTGACGGCTCCGACGAAAAAGATGCTGATATAACAATCATAAAAGGTACTATACAGCATAATGCAACAAATGCAAGAATTATATATGAAATAATGTTTACTATAATATGTTTATTTCCTTTAACCATTTATCACACCCCCTAAAACAAACTGCTTTCGCTGTCAAGTTTGCTTACAATTTTATTTGTTGTAACAACCAATACAAAGCCTACAACCGACTGTAAAAAGCTTGCCGCCGACGCCATACCGAGTTCACCCGATACACGCAGAGCACGTGTTATATATGTATCCAATACGTCGGTAACATTATACAATGCGCCGTTATCCTGAGGCAGGTAATAAAACAAACCAAAATCTGACCTGAAAATACTGCCTACCGACAAAATAAGAAGCATTACAATTGTGGGTCTTAAATGAGGAAGTGTAATATTCCATATTCTTTTAAAATATGTACATCCGTCAAGCGACGCCGCCTCATAAAGTTCGGTATCTATACTCATCATACTTCCGTAATAAATAAGAGAGCTTGTTCCAAATCCTTTCCACAAATTAAATACCGTAAGTATTGCCGGCCAATATTTTGTTTCGGAATAAAAAGATATTTTTTGTCCGCCAAACAATGTAATAATTTTGTTTAAAAATCCTGTATCAAGCGATAAAAACGTATAGCTTATATACGATACGACTACCCACGATAAAAACTTGGGCAAAAATGCTGCGCTTTGAAAAACCTTTATTGCAAGTTTGTTGTTATGCACATTTTCCATAAAAAGCGCAACCATTATAGAAAATACTATGCCGAGTATAATCCATACAACATTGTATCCCACCGTGTTTCTTATAAGTCTCACAAACACATCTGATTTAAACATATACTCAAAGTTTTCCAGCCCGCACCAAGGACTGTCAAAAATACCCAAATTAAACCTGTACTTTTTAAAAGCAATAATTATTCCAAACATAGGAATATAGCAAAATATAAAGACGTGAATAAGTCCTATCGACTGCATTACTCCAAGCTGCCAGGAATCAGCGTTTAAATTGCTCTTTTTCTTACGTGCCTTAACTTTTTCTTTGTCAAGCTCGGCACTGTTTGTTGTTGTTTTCAAAATTCGACACCCTTTCATACATAAATTTATATTCATATAACTAATTATTTGCCGCAAATACACCTTCTTTCATATAAATAGGTTTCAGCGAACCGTCGGCGCTCCACATAAACAGTTTGGCACTGTACGGTTTTGCGTCATTCCATTGAGGCAAAAACTCTGTTTCGTCGTTTATATTCTTATACTGTGCAGCATACGAATAATTCATTAGTTTAATTGACAATGCATTTTTAAAATCGTAAGCATTTACCGTTCCTACCGATACAAGACTTTTGTTTCTGTACATCGCAAGTATCGCTTTACGTTCATCCAATTGTTTCCACACCGACGGTGCTGACGTTATTCTTACTTGCGTATAATCAGCATTATAATCAAATAAAACATTATAAACCCTGTCAGTATAATTATCGTTTGTAAACCCAAGTTTATTTATTGAAATGTTTTTCGCAATAATTTTGCCGTCAAATTCTATAATTACACTGTTATCTCCCGATTTGAGTTTGTCCCAATCAAATTTACTCCAATATCTCAATTCATCTTTACCGCCTTTTATATTCCATTTAGCTAACACAGAATACGGACTTTGAAGCATTCTGACAGATATATACCCGTCATAGTTTGATGTAACATCAATATATGCCTGCGTTTTATTTAAAAATTGTTCTTTGTTGATTGTTGCCTCAATATATGATTTATTACTAAAAACTTTTGTTATTTCACCATTACTTCCGCACATAATTCCCGCACTGTTTTTCATTATATTCAGCGGTATATTTTCATCTGTCATATAATCCGCGTCACCGCAAAATCCAAACCATAATATGTCAGTATCGCTCGAACCGCTTATGTTCATATAAACATCATATGTACCGTAATTAATATCGGAACTTAACGGATATTTTACAATACTTTCGCTATACCAACCGTCACACGGAACCAATCCCGAAAAAATTTCTTTACCGTTTTGACTGTTTAAACACAATTTAACGGTTTGAGAAGTTTTTGTACCGGTTGACATTGCAACAACCGCATATTTTGCCGATTTGGGAATTACAACATTTTTGTACAAAATGCTCGCATTTCCGCATGTTTGATACAAACATTTATTACCGTTATCAAAATCGTATATTTCGCGCGTCAAAAATCTGTTTACGTAATCATCACTATGATATTTTGCATCATAATTACCGGCATAACGTTTACTCATTATATTTCCCGATGACTTTATATCATTATAGATACTGCACGGTACCAATCTGTGAATTTTAAATATATTGTCTGTTTTTGACGTAACGGTAATATTGTGAATTTCGCCCGAAACATTAAGTGGTATATATGCATAATTCAAAAGCATATCATTTTCGGCTTGAACATTTAATTCCGAGCTGTACAAATCACCGTCAACCAATATTTCGATTTTATTGTTCGGGTTGTATTTATCTCCTGTATATTCAATGCATATTCCGTTGTCAAGCAACCCAAATTTTGCATTTGAATATTGTACCGATTGTCCCGATGAATTAAACAACACATCATTGTTTACAATTTGAGCTCCCCCGCTTACAACCGCCATATCACAAGTCCCCCAAAAAGAGCTTTGATGTGAAAAACGTTTTTTATGACTGCTGTTTTCGCAATAGCCGTATCTGTATTCGGATTTATTAAATTCATTATTAAAAAAGTAATCTTCCGGCAAAGAATAATACCTGTTATTCCACACATCAACATATGCAAATGTTCCGCCGTCTCCGTTACGACCCTGCTGAACATTTATTGCTTTTTTATAATCGGATATACCGCAAAACTCCAACACCGTATTATCGTAACACTCTATCATTTGTGAATAATTATCAAAGTACATTGCACAATTATATGCGTCGGAAAAATCATTATAAATAACATTACTTCTTATTGATGTTTTTTTTAGCTCGCTTCCCATTACCGAACCGTGTATGTATACCGTTCCCGTATCGCGGGCAAGCAATGATGAATTACAAAATTCGTTATACGCAATATCGGACGCCGCATACAATGCCAACCCATATTTTGAAAAAAACTTTTCGTTTGCAGACACCTCAAGCGCTGCTCTGCCGCATTTACTTACCGTATTATTATATATTCCAAATCCGCCGTGAATACTTTTATACTCATCTTCGCTTATCTCATCATATGCCGCGCATATAAATATACCGCTTGCATACGAACCCATATATCCGCATTCCTGTATAAAATTATTTTCTATATATCCATATTTGCCGGCTGCATAAATTCCCGATGCTGCACTATATTCTATATTGGTATTTATAATTGCATTACTGTCGCCGCCAAGATAAAAACCCATCTCGCCGTTTCGAGGCTCACCGTTTTTATTAAAAACGTTTCCGTCCGACACATAACCGTAATGTTGGTCTTTAGAATGTGTATAATGTGATATGTATTTATGCTCACCTCCGTTTATAACACACAAAAAACTTTCATCTGTTGTAATTCCGCCGCCTATGGTATCTATACCGATTATTTGTATACAGTCCTTATTTCTTAAATCTATTGTGGTTTGTCTGGCTTTTGCTTCTATTGTCATATCGTCCGAAATCGGATAAACATAAAGCTTATCGCCCCAGTACCATTCGCCGGGCACATCTATTGCATTTTTGGTGTTTGTAATATATGCATAATCGTCGTTTGAATATTGTTCATCATATGCATACCACCATTCTTTTGCAATACTTGCTGAATCCAGCTTTAAACTGCCTTTGGCTGACTCAGATATTTTTGCCGTACATAATCCCCAACCGCTTCCTTGCATTGATATCAAATCCGCACCTTGCCAAAAATTATCATCCTGATTAAGTTCAAATTCACTTTCTGCCGTATATTTGTCGTCTGCGCTTATTTTTATATTTCCTTTTACAGGCCATAAATCCGATAAATCCAAAACGCTGTTAAATGGTTTTCCGTCGGTTGATTTATTGGGATATCTTGCTTGGCACAAAGGTTTATTATTATAAAACACCTGGTTTCTTCCGTCACCTAAAAAAGGTGAAATATCATAACACCAAATATGGTTTTCCTTTTTAGGCTCACACTTAATTTTTTCCAATGCGCTTATCGTTACTTTTTCGCCGTCCGCCGCTTTAAATATAATTGGTTCCGACGGCTTTCCGCTGTTTTTGGGAATTAAAGTCTCTCTGTACGTACCGCCTCTTATTATAACGGTATCTCCCGCATGTGCAACCTCGGCGGCTTTTTTTATTGTACCAAACGGCAAGTCAGACGTTCCCGGGTTAGAATCGCTTGCATTGCTTTGCTGCGATACATAATACACATTACGGCTGTCCGAGGAATTGCTCAAATAATTAAAATCCTGCTTAACAAGCTCAATTTTGCTTACAATATTTTCAAGTCTGTCTTTTCTGTCGGCAATAAAAATACCATTATTATCGTAAACAGCAAGATTTAAAAGTTCGGCAACCAAATTAACGTTTACATTAATAATATTATCCTGCACAAAAAAAGCATTGGTTGCAACATTGGGGTATGATGTGCCTTTTTGAAGCGTTTGCATATCATTTTCGTATTTAAGCTCAAAATCATTATTTCGTATAACGGCATATTCTGCTCCGTCACTTTCACAATAAAGCTTAAGGGCATATGCCGTCATCTTTACGGGTACATAAATATTACCGTTTAATCTTACAGGCTTTTGTGAAAAGTTATTGTAATTAATATACCTTGCGGCACCTCCCGCTCGTATCAGCGATGTATTATCTGCTATTATAAGTGCCGATTGTATCAGTGTACCATATTCGCCGAAATTAATATTTTCAATCGCTTTGTCTATTGTATTTGAAACACTTTGTTCTTTTTTGTTTAAACTAATGCATTTTATTGAAATTTCGTTGTCAGTGCTTATTTTCAGTAAAGAATATCCACCAAAAACAACACGGTTTAAGACAATGGTCTCTGCTTTATGATCATCTGTAGGCTGTAATGTACAAACCGTGTCAACTCCATTTACCGACACTGTAACATTTACAGCATCCAAACAAGCATACTCAATATTAATTTTGTCGTAATCAAAGTCGCAATGTATCTCAAAACTTGCAAAACCGTTTTTAATATTAATAAATTCGTTTTCGTTGGTTACATTAACACCATCATTATAGTTTTTTACCGGAACGGTCATAGTAATATCGCCTACCGTATATTTTAAACTGTACGCAAAAGAATTTGATGTTTGCATCATACACAGCGCAAAAACACATAATCTTAAAAAATAACGTTTTAACTTTTGTATCAAGTGTTCACCCCCTTATAAGCAATACTTTTAAATATTGCATCTGCTGTTATATACATATTATCATATTATACTTACTTTTTAAATAGAAATAATTTGAAAACAATAAGAATAATTAGCAATTACCGCGTTTATACCAAAAACAGCACCGAATTTTAACAATTCGATGCTGTTTGAATGTCGTTTTTTCAGTAGTTTAAATGCCCTTTTCGCGATACATTTTTGGTGTAACACCAAATGTTTTTTTAAATATTTTAATAAAATACGATGTACTTCCGAAACCGCACATTCGTGAAATATCATCAATTTTAATATCTGTTGACAGCAATTCCCTTGCCTTATTAACTCTGTAATTCGATAAATAATCCGAAAAAGTTGTATTAAGCGTATTTTTAATCAATTTACCCAGGTATGCCGTAGACATTCCCACCAAGTCGGATAAATATGCCAAATTAAAATCAACATTGGCGTAATTATGTTCAATATGTTTTTTTATCATATTTGCAAAATCACTGTCTTGCGTTTCATTTGAGCTGGTAATGCTTTCAAAAGGTATACACATTTCAAAAATATTAATAGCTTCATCAATCGTTCTGCTCTTCGAAAGTTTATCTATTATTTCAAAACTTATATCTTTTTTGTTTATGCAATATATATTTTTTGCCATAGAAAATACAAGCCTTAACAGCCATTCTTTAACTATAGCGGGATCGAGATTGTTTGCATAAAGCAAAAATTGCTCTATACCGTTATAATATCCGTCATAATTTCTGTCATTTATTGCATTAATAATTTCATCTTCAATTTGAGCGGGATACTCTGCACTTTTCAGCAGGTAATCCATATCTCCGACAAATATTGTAGAATTAAAACCTGCCACAAACTCATACTTTATATAATTAACGGTTTGCAATATTTGTTTGGGTATTTGGCGGGCATCGCTAAACTCTTTACCTATTATACAGGTAAACAAAATCTTATCGCCGCCTGCGCCCGAACAATGTATTGAGCTTATAAAATTGTTAACATCGCTATCATCAATCTCAACATTGGATGATATAAACAGCCCAACGGCATATTTATTTACCAATGCAATATTTATATCGGTTTCTTTGCCGAATTCGTTTTTATTGCAGGCATTAACCAATAAGTTATTAAAAAGATCATCATCCGTATTAACGCTGTTGTTTATGTTTTCCTCGTCAAGGTGCAGGTATATACATCTAAAATATTTTTTATTGCAAAACTCTTTATCAAGTACTTCTCTGCCTGCCTCATCAATAACCTTTTTATTAAACAAATCCCTTAATATCAATTTTCCCTGCTCCAAGTGTTGACCGCCGCCAGCCAAGCTCAACACTGTATTTTCAAAGAATTTGTTCATTACAATACATCCTATAACTGATATAACAAATAAACATACAAGCATTGAATAAAACATTGTAATAAACGGCTGCATTCCGCTGCTTGCCTCCGACAGTATTTTATCCTTATCAATAATTGTTATTATATCAAAATCCAAAATATGTGATGAAACAACATAATTGTTTTCATAATAAAACTCATCTGACCCGTTTATTTTTTCTCTGATTTTTGAAATGGAAT
Organism: uncultured Eubacteriales bacterium; assembly: GCA_900555295.1. GTDB lineage: Bacteria > Bacillota > Clostridia > UMGS1810 > UMGS1810 > UMGS1810. The sequence goes on along the minus strand of USKN01000003.1, from coordinate 9,329 downwards.
AATTACTGTTATTGCTTCGAAGCAGGCAATAATCATTATAATATATATAAATATCGTTGTTATTTAAATTTCTTTTCAGCGTTCTTAAATCATAATTGTTAATTTGATATATTATATATATCCCTCTGTAATCTTTTGTAGTATATGTAATCGCGGGAGTACTTTTATTATTATTAACCACATAATAAAAGTTGCCGTTATTGTAATTATCTACAATTTTTTTAACCGTTTCGTTATCATACAAATTTGTAGTCAATTCCGAAAAGACATATCCGTTATCGGTATACATATTATATACACAGGCAAGGCTTGCCTTTGAATATGTAAGATATGATAAAATACTGTTGTTAACATTAATGTAATTCTGCCTGCCGGCGGTTTTACCCGTTACATATAACAGTATTGACGAATTATCCAACATACGAAGTGATAAATTTTTTAACTCATTTTCATAAATCTGAAGTGTTCTCGCTATTTCCGACTGTGAATTTACAATATCGGTCTTTAACGTATTTACAACTCTGTCCTTTGTTTTTGATAAATATATTAAATTTTGAATGGTAAATGAAATAATAAACACAACTGTATAAATTATTATGCCGATACATATTTTTTTCAGTTCCTTGCGCTTACGTATAAAGAAAAAATTCATACTCTGTATCTCCTAAAATGTAATATATATACATTATAACATTTGACAAAAGATATATCAATAAAAAATATTTGGCAATAATAAAAAATATTTGCTTTTATTTATCAAATAATTTTTTATAATAAACGCCTTTTTTATGTTTATGCATAAATATTTTAATTATCTATAATACTTTCATCAAGTAAAAATTTAAATGAGCCGACTATTCTGCCAAATTGTTTAACGCTATATAAATAACATAATTATTGTTTCTGTATTATACACAAAAACGGCTGTCTCACTTTTTTAGTAAAACAGCCGCATTAAATTTGCGTACTCAATTATTAACGCACCTGTGTTGTTTAATCTTCAAACAGCACAACTCTGCCTTGTGCCAAAGATTTTTTAACATCGATTATACGCTGATTGGTTGAGCCTTTAAATCTTAAATTTAATTCCGTAAGATTTTTATTAAATTTTCCGTCAACCAAAACAACACACTTTTCAAGCAGTTTTTTCTTGTTTTCATCAGCAATAATTTGCTCATATGTGTATCCCGAATAAATCCAAACTGTTTTATGGGCACATTTTGTAAGTGCATCGGCAAGCAATGTAAGCTTATCACATTGCTCAAAAGGCTCACCGCCGCTAAAAGTAACATTTGTAATTGCACTTTCAGTTAAATCATTGTATACATCTTTAAGGTTAACTATTTTTCCGTTTTCTTTTAACCAAGTTTGCGGATTATGACATCCGTCACAATGGTGCGGACAGTAATTTACAAACAGCACATCTCTAAAACCCGTTCCGTCAACAGATGAACTGTGAGTAATTCCGTTTATTCTTATCGTTTCATTTTCAAGAGGTGTAAAATCATACATTATGCGTCACTCTGTCTCTCAACTCGGCTTTTTTACCCGCATTCCAATTGCTTACACTTCCTACAAGATAACCCGTAATACGCTGTATCACATCAATATTGGTACTTCCGCAATTGGGGCAAACTTTAAGGTCTGCGTCAGCATTCTCAAATCCGCAGTCAAGACATCTGTTACGTGTGTGGTTAACCGAACCGTAACCAATATTGTATTTATCCATAAGGTCAACCGTTTGCATTATACATTCCGGATTATGAGTTGCGTCTCCGTCAAGCTCAACATAAAATATATGTCCGCCCAATTCGTACTGATGATAAGGCGCTTCAACCTTTGCCTTATGCTCAACCGTACATTTATACCATACAGGCACATGCGAACTGTTTGTATAATATTCTTTATCGGTAATATTTTTAATTTCGCCAAACTGTTCACGGTCTTTTTTGGTAAATTTACCACTCAAGCCCTCGGCAGGTGTTGCAAGCAAACTGTAATTTAAGTTTTTATCAGACGCAATATCGGAAATTCTGTCACGCATATGCGACACAATTTTTAGACCAAGCTGCTGTGCCTCTTCACTTTCACCGTGATGTTTGCCCGTAAGTGCAATCAATGCCTCCGCAAGGCCTATAAAACCAATACCGAGCGTACCTGTTTTTAAAAGATTTTTAACAGGTTCATCGGGCTTTAAGCTCTCACTGTTTTCCCACATACCGTTCATAAGCATAGGAAATTGCTTTTTAAGCGCCGTTCTTTGGAACGAATATCTGTCATACAGTTGTTCCGCGGCAACATCAATACATTTATCAAGTTTTTCAAAATATGTTGTAATACGCTCATTGTAATCTTCAATATTCATACATTCAAGCGCAAGTTTAACAATATTAACAGTTGTAAACGATAAATTACCTCTGCCGACAGATGTTTTTTCGCCGTGTCTGTTTTCAAAAACCCTTGTACGGCAACCCATTGTTGCAACTTCATATTTATATCTTTCGGGGTCATCGGCACGCCAAAGCTCGTGTTGATTAAACGTTGCGTCAAGATTTAAAAAGTTTGGGAAAAATCTTCTCGCCGTAACTTTGCATGCAAGTTTGTACAAATCATAGTTTCTGTCTTCGGGCAAATAGCTTACACCGCGTTTTTTCTTCCAAATTTGAATTGGAAATATAGGTGTTTCACCATTGCCTACACCCCTATATGTTGATTTGAGTATTTCTCTTATAATACATCTGCCCTCTGCCGATGTATCGGTTCCGTAATTGATAGATGAAAATACAACCTGATTTCCGCCGCGGCTGTGAATTGTATTCATATTATGAATAAAAGATTCCATAGCCTGATGAACTCTATTAATTGTTTTGTTCATAGCATGCTGAAACATTCTTTCTTCGCCCTCAAGACCGTCAAGAGGACGTTCCTCATAGTCGGGAAAATCCATATGCTTGTATTTGCTCAAATCTGCTCCGCAAAAATCTTCAAGTTTTTCAAGTTCTTCTATAAAAGACGAACGCACATAGGGTGCCAAATAAAAATCAAATGCCGGTATAGCTTGCCCGCCGTGCATTTCGTTTTGTATAGATTCCATTGAAATACAGGCTATAATTGCAGCCGTTTCTATTCGCTTTGCGGGACGTGATGAGCCGTGTCCTGCTCTAAATCCGCCTTTCAGCACTTTGTCGAGCGGATGCTGAAGACAAGTAAGCGATTTTGTCGGATAATAATCCGCATCATGAATATGTATATAATTACTCTTTACATAATCTTTTGATGTTTGTGAAAGAAGCATATCCATAACAAACGGTTTTGAAGTTTCGCTTGCAAATTTCATCATCATACCGGCAGGTGTTTCGGCATTCATATTTGCATTTTCTTTTGTAATATCATTGGCAATTGTGTTTACAATTCCCATATACATATCATATGTTTTTCTTCCGCGCGCAACATTTCTTTTTTCACGATACAAAATATATGCCTTTGCAACATTTTTATATTGTGATTTCATAAGTTCAATTTCAACAAAGTTTTGTATATCTTCAACATCAATAACATCGTGTTCAAGATTATGGAGTTTTTCAGCAATATCTTCGGCGCACTTAACGTCATTTATAAATTCCACATTCATGGCCTTTAAAATGGCGTTTACAATCTTTGTTTTATCAAAATTTTCTATTCGTCCGTCACGTTTTCTTATTGTGCTTATCATTTTAATACCTCTTTTCTTTGCTATTTAAACCGCAATATATTGTACAATTATGATTATACTACACAATATATCAAAAGTCAATACGTAAAATAAAAAAAAATGCATAAATTTATATTGCAATATTAGTTACATTTTACATATATATAAATTTTATATAAAAAAGCATTGTTTTAAGCAATATATAAACACGGCTTTTAAACAATGCTTTTTTATTTGTTTTTAAAAATTTAAAAAATAACCCCGCTTACACATCAAGTTTTTCACCGCAGGCACCGCAATATACACTTTCGGCTCTGACTCTTGCACCGCAATGAGGACATATTTTTTTGTTTGTAACAACAGAAAGTTGCTCCGTAAGTTCGTTTTCAAGCGTTTTAAGCTCGGTTATTTGAGCTGCATAAGATTCAATGTCAACGTCGCTTTCGTTTTCTCCCACTACACCTTCATACACGCCGCGTCCTATTTTTGCATACAGCTCCTCAATGGAATCTCTTGTTTCGGCAAGCTTAATTTTGAGCTTGGTATACTCAATTGCGTCGTTGGATACTTTAACGGCACCCTTTGCTGTTTTTGAAAGTTTTGATTTTAATACATTTACAAAATCCATATGAAACATCCTTTCTATTTTAGACTGTTAAGATAATTTTTTAAACTGTTTTCCATTTTATTGTTACCCGGCATATAATAATGCGTACCCGTTAATGAATCGGGCAAATACTGTTGTTTAACATATGAGCCGGGATAATTATGAGGATATTTATACTCCGTTCCGCGCCCGAGTTTTTTTGCTCCGCTGTAATGGCTGTCTTTTAAATGCAGCGGAACATTACCGGCTTTTCCTGCGTCAATATCGGCAAGCGCGGCATCTATTGCACATATTGCGGAGTTTGATTTGGGAAGTGACGCTAAAAATATAACTGCCTCGGCAAGCGGTATTCTCGCCTCCGGAAAACCAAGCCGCAGCGCGCTCTCAACACAAGCATTTGTAACCGCAATGGCATTTGGATAAGCAAGCCCAATATCTTCGGCGGCAACCACGGTTAAGCGGCGGCATATGCTCGGTAAATCATCTGCCTTAATAAGACGCGCCAAATAATGCACCGCAGCGTCGGGGTCGCTCCCCCGTATCGACTTTTGAAAAGCACTTAAAGTGTCGTAATGGCTGTCGCCGTCGCGGTCAAAAGCAAACTGTGATTTGTTTGTTGCCTGTGCTACGGTATCTTCCGTTATTGTTATTGGTTTATCACCATCTGTAAACATAAGCGATTTTATGCATATTTCAAGTATATTAATTGATTTTCTTACATCGCCCGCGCAAAGCCCCGCAATAATAAATGCAATATCATCGCTTAATATAATTTGCCGGTTATAAACTTCGCACGCTTTTTGCACGCATCTTTTTAGGTTATTTGCAATATCAGTTTGTTCCACAGGCTTAAATTCAAGTACCGTTGAGCGCGACAGAAGAGCGTTATATATGTAAAAATACGGATTTTCCGTTGTACTTGCAATTAATGTAATATCTCCCGTTTCGGTATACTCCAAAAGTGCTTGCTGCTGCTTTTTATTAAAATTTTGTATTTCGTCAAGATAAAGCAATATACCCTTTTGTGCTTCAAAAGTTCCTATTTTAGAGGTAATATCTCTTATATCTTTTATACTGCTGTTTGTGGCGTTTATTTTAAACAGAGTTTTTTCGGATACATTGGCACAAATATTTGCAACCGTTGTTTTACCAGTACCCGACGGACCGTAAAATATCATATTTGGTATATCTCGGCTTTTTAAAATGTTATTTAAAAGCTTTCCGTTGCCGATAAGATGCCTCTGCCCTACCACGTCATCAATTTTATCGGGACGCATTATATCAGCCAAAGGTTTCATAAAAACGCACCGTCTTTCTTATATTATATTTATATTATACAATAAAAATATAAAAATTTCAAAAAAAAATTTACATTGTAATCAATATGTAAAAAATTACAACTTATTAATTAATTTGCAATTTATGTTATTTTTTTGTTGATTTTAATATCATTATGTGATATACTGTAAAAAGATTTTTTATTTTTATACGGAGAAGGTCAATGCAATCAAACAGTACATACGCAAACTGCGCCATATGCGAGGTTTGTGACAAAACATTTCAATCTTCAAAAATTATATATACCTGCGTAAATACCGATGCCAAAGGCGCCGTATTTAATGATTTTGATTCCTTTATGTTAAACCGCATACAATGCAAATACTGCAGGTCGTATTTTACTTACGAAATACCTATGTTTGTATACAGTTTAAATAAAGGATACGGCATTTTTACCGTAAGCTGCAATTTTAATTCAGCAAAAATACAGCGCATACTCGAATATACAGGTAATAAAAATATGCAAATATTTCACGTTCCGTTTTATGCATTTGCCGTTGAAATAGAACGTATATACAAATACAATCTTGATTATAATTATGTTACGGACGTAAAAAACAAATTGTTTAATGCCGACAAATTAAACATTACCGAAGAATTTATATTGTTTGACAGTGTTAATAATAACAAGCTGTTGTTTAAACGCTATGATTTTCTTTATAACGTTAAAGACGAATATGAAGCAAACTATACTTTACAAGGAGAAAAAAATAATGAATAATGTAAACAATGCATTGGTAGGTCAATCCGGAGGTCCCACAGCAGCAATAAATTCAACGCTTGCCGGTGTAATTGCAAAATGTATAAAATCGGATAAAATAGATACGCTGTACGGTGCCGTTAACGGAATAAAAGGACTTTTAAGGGAAAACCTTGTAAACCTAACCGAAACTTTTAAAAATAACACGTACGAAAAACTTGATTTGCTTAAACAAACACCGTCGGCATATTTGGGTTCCTGCCGTTTCAGACTTAAAGACGAATGTGAAGATACCGAAACTGTTTTTAAAATTATGCAAAAAAACAATATTAAATTTTTCTTTTATATAGGCGGCAACGACTCTATGGATACAGTTATGAAGCTTGCCGAAAAAGCAAAAAAATATGATATAAAAATAATAGGTATACCCAAAACAATAGACAACGATTTATCTCACACAGATTTTTGCCCGGGCTACGGCAGCAGTGCAAAATACATTGCAACAGTTATTTCGGAGGTAACGCGCGACACTTGTTGCTATGATATAGAAAGCGTAACAATTGCCGAAATAATGGGCAGAAACGCCGGGTGGCTTACCGCCGCGTCTGCTCTTGCACGTGTAAACGGCGAAAGATGTCCCGACCTTATTTATTTGCCCGAAAAACCGTTTGATACAAACAAGTTTTTAAGCGATGTAAAAGAAAAAGTTAAACAGCACAAAAATATTGTTATTGCCGTATCGGAAGGAATTAAAGATAAGGACGGCAATTACATTTCGGCATCAAATATTATACTCAAAGAAGATATGTTTGGACACAGTCAGCTTGGCGGTGCGGGAAAAGCGCTTGAAACATTAATAAAAGAAAACCTTAAAATAAAAGTAAGAAGTATAGAGCTTAACACACCCCAAAGATGCGCGTCGCATATATCGTCGCTTACCGATATAACTTTAAGCTTTGATATAGGTCAATATGCCGTGCAATGCGCATTAGACGGTCAAACAGGAATCATGGCGGTATTTGAAAGATATAAAATAGCGGACGGAACATATAAATTCGGATTTAATTCGGTTGATGTTTCATATGTTGCAAATGCCGAAAAAACAGTACCCGATAATTATATATCCCCCGACGCAAACAATGTTACACAAGAATTTATAGATTATGCATTACCTCTTATTCAGGGCGAAACAAGCATAAAATTTGCAAACGGTATTCCAATGGTTATTAAATTATAAAAAAATGGAGGCACAATATGGAAAAAATACAACTTGCAGCTATGAACTTATCGCATATAATACTCGGATGTGACAGATGCGGCGGTTCAATAAAAAAAGATGATTGTTACGGCATTATTGACGAATACATTAAAGCCGGCGGTAATATGCTTGACACCGCAAGACTGTATGCCGACGGCGAAAGTGAAAAAATAATAGGAGAATACTTGGAGCAGACAAACTCAAGAAGTAAAGTTTACATAAGCACCAAATGCGCGCATCCCAATATTGAAACAATGCATAAAAACCGTCTCGGAAGAGATGATATTTTAAGCGATGTTGAAAAAAGTCTTAAATCGTTAAAAACAGATTATATAGATATTTTATGGCTTCACCGAGATGACATATCGGTTGACGTTAAACCTATAATAAATACTTTAAATAAGCTTATAAACGAGGGAACGGTTAAATATATAGGTGCGTCAAATTGGACTCATACCCGAATTATAATGGCAAATAAATATGCAAGCGAAAACGGATTAAAAGGTTTTTTGGCAAGCCAAATACTTTATAACCCCGCAAAAGCAAATGAGTCTTGGGACGATACTCTTGTTGCTATGCACGATGAGGGCGAAAGAGAGTTTTATGAAACATCAAAAATGCCTGTGTTTGCATTTTCATCACAAGCAAAAGGTTTTTTTGAAAAGTATGCATCGGGAACACTTTCGCAAAAAAGCAAAGACCGTTATTATAACAATGAAAACATTCAAACATACAGCCAAATCAAAAAATATGCAGATGAAAATAATATAACTATTTCAAATGCGGTTATAAAAACTCTTATTAATAAATCAAACTTTGACGTATTCCCTATTATAGGACCGTCAAATATAAATCAACTTAAAGAAACACTTAATATAATCTAAAAAGATAAAAAATATAAAAAATACAAAAAAATTCTTTTCTTTTTTGTGATTTTGCATTAGAATAAATGTGGATATGTCCATACTGCGAAAAGGAGAGGGCGCTATGATTTCAAATCAGATTTTACAGTCGAATATCGAAGGACTGAAAGAGATTACAAGAATTGACCTTTGCGTCTGTGATGTGGAGGGAAAGGTCCTGGCTTCCACATTCGAGCATGCGGAAGAGTATGAAAGCTCCATACTCGCGTTTGTGGATTCTCCGGCGGACAGCCAGGTGATTTCCTGTTATCAGTTCTTTAAAGTGTTTGATGAGCACCAGCTTGAGTACATCCTGCTCGCAAAAGGCGGCAGCGATGATGTTTATATGGTAGGCAAACTGGCAGCGTTCCAGATCCAGAATCTTCTGGTGGCCTACAAGGAAAGATTCGATAAAGATAACTTCATCAAGAACCTTCTTCTCGACAACCTTCTTCTCGTTGATATCTACAACCGCGCGAAGAAGCTCCATATCGAGACGAATGTAAAACGAGTAGTATATCTGATCGAAACAAAGAATGAAAAAGACAACAATGCTCTGGAGACGATGCGGAGCCTGTTCTCTACAAAGACAAAAGATTTCATCACGGCTGTCGATGAAAAGAATATCATCCTCGTCCGCGAGGTAAAGCCGGGTGAGACTTACGAGGATCTTGAGAAGGTCGCGAACACGATTCTGGATATGCTGAACACGGAGGCAATGTCCAAGGTGCGCATCGCGTTCGGTACGATCGTCGGCGAGATCAAGGATGTCTCCCGCTCCTACAAAGAGGCGAAGATGGCTCTCGACGTCGGAAAGATCTTCTACAGCAGCA
>USKN01000002.1 GCA_900555295.1 uncultured Eubacteriales bacterium | reverse complement strand
TCAAGACAATCAACGCAGAATTACAGAAATTTCGGAAAGATATGCGTATGTGTAACAATATTTTTCAAGATATTGAAACAATACGGGAGCATCAAAATTATGTAATCTGGCTTGAACAAGAAGCCGAAAAGGATAAAAAAAGACAATATTTAGGCAAGGAAAGATAAATATATGTTAAGAATAAAATTCTATTTGGTACTGTGCGTAAAAACATTTTTTTACAATAGTTAGACTAAATCTGTCTTAAATTGTTGACTATCGGGTAATAATATGTTATAATTAGACCATAGAAATCTGTAAAATCGACTAAAAATGGAGTGGATGATATGGAAATTAAACGAGATTTATATTTAAACAAACTGATAAAACGAGAGTGTAATGGTTTGGTTAAGGTGGTAACCGGCATAAGAAGATGCGGTAAATCGTATTTGCTTTTTCATTTGTATCACGATTATTTGCTTAATAAAGGAATTAGTGAAGACCATCTTATAGAAATTGCTCTTGATGATATAATGAACGAGGAACTCAGAGAGCCGAAAGTATTATATAATTATATAAAGGAACAGATTAAAGACAAAGAACAATACTACCTTTTTCTTGATGAAATACAATATGTCGGAGATTTTTCGGATTTGGTAAACGGACTATCTCATATTAGAAATTTGGATGTATATATAACGGGAAGTAACTCTAAATTTTTGTCGAGTGATATTCTTACGGAATTTAGAGGTAGAGGGGATGAAATACACGTTAATCCTCTTTCTTTTGCTGAGTACAATTCAGTATATGACGGCAGTGTAAGTCAGGCATGGAAAGATTATTATACCTATGGCGGACTTCCACTCATTCTGACCCGTGAAGATGATGAAATGAAAGCGGAATATCTTTCGTCTTTATTAAAAAAAGTTTATATCAGCGATATTGTTGACAGAAACAAAATCCGTAATGAAAGCGAGCTTGAAGAATTAGTTAATATCCTTGCATCATCTGTTGGCTCACTTACCAATCCTGCCAAGCTCAGCAGAACTTTCAGAAGTGTTAAAAACAGTAAAATCACCGAAAAAACAATAAAAAAATATTTGGGTTATCTTACAGATGCATTTTTAATGGATAAGGCAGTCAGATACGATGTAAAGGGTAAAAAATATTGAGACACCTTCAAAATATTATTTTACTGACATAGGCATAAGAAACGCACAGCTTAATTTCAGACAGCAAGAAGAAAATCATATTATGGAAAACATAATATTTAATGAACTTAAAATAAGAGGCTATCGTGTAGATGTCGGCGTCGTTGAAATAGTCGAAACCAATGATGAGGGTAAAAAGGTACAAAAGGGACTGGAAATAGATTTTATTGCAACAAAAGGCAACAACAAGTATTACATCCAATCAGCTTTTGATATGCCGAATGAAGCAAAAGAAAAGCAAGAAAAGAAATCCTTGTTAAAAACAAAAGATTCCTTCAAAAAAATTATTGTCGTAAAAGATGATATTAAACTTAAACGTGATGATAGCGGCATTACCACTATGGGCATATTTGACTTTTTGCTTAACGAAAACAGTTTGGATATGTAAGAGACGGGGCTGACATATGAGAAAGATTAAAGAATTTATAAAATCAACATGTATATCCAGCAGAATACTTTTTGCAGTTTGGTTTTTCTTTGTATTATTTATAAAATCAGCAGAGCAGAGTAAGATGCTTACCATGTTTGAAATGGGTGTTGTGTTTTTGTTGCCAGCTATTATGACTGAACTAAGGCGAAATCCTGTTTTTCGGATTATAATATCAAGTGTATCAATATATTTAAAAATACAAAAATTGCAAGTAGGGTTTTAATTTATTTTTGGCTAACCTTTGCTGTGTTGGGCGGTATAAGTATAGATAGTTTTATATATTCTTCAATATTATTTTTATTGCCGACATTAATCATAGAATGTAACAAAAATCCGATTATAAAAAGAAATGATGCCAAAATCGCAGCAGAACACAGTATCAGAATAGTATCACACTATATTATCGTCGAAATTTTAACCGAGATACCGCTACCTGAATTTAGCAAATTATACGAGTGTTGGAGTTTATGTTCAATAACTTTTTTTGTTCTTTTAAGTTATTCAAAATATTTATAAGTTCTTTATCCGATGTGCCGTGAATTTCAGCGGCACATTTTTCATATCTGTGATTTATCCGCTACCATTTCAAAATATCACTTAATATTTTACAGGATTTTAAATAATACATAATTTTAATTGCGGAAATCTCTATACTGTCTTTTTTTAACAACAATTGCTGCAAAAAACATATTAATTCTTATTTGCCAAATTTTCTTTTACAATATGCGCAGAATACTCCGATGGTGATATTTTTGCTATTTTTTTAAATGTGGTTGAAAAATAATTTTGATCCAAAAAACCGCTGCGATATGCTACTTCTCCTATTGACAAGTCCGTTGTTTCTATGAGTTTTTGCGCATAAATAATTTTTGCCGTTATAACATATTTTTTGTAGTTAATACCTGTTTCACGTTTAAATTTTTTTGAAAATCCGCTTGGACACATATGAAATTTTTCAGCAATGCTGTTGAGCGACAAAAGAGAGGTTTTTTCGTTGGATATACATTCATTTACAAATTTTACGGCTTGCTCCGTCATACTGAAACTTTTTTGTATTTGCGTATGCTGAATTGAAAACAGCCTGTAAAGCGCAATAATTAATTCGTTTAATTGATAATAAATATTGTTTTTCCACGCAACCTCTTTATTTTTATATTCGTTGCATATTTCGGAAAATATCATATTTATATAAAATGAGTTTTTTGACAATGTAAGCTGACAACGTGTAAACAAACTGTGCAGCATATTTGCTGAGTCGGCAGATATTGCGCTTTCCGAAAAATTGATTATATAGTATGAACACAGATTGTTGGGTGACAAGGTTGCCTTGTGAATGGTGTTTTTGTTTACTAATATAACATCGTTGGCAGAAACCGAAACTATGGTATTGTCGATAAAATATCTGAATGTACCCGATGTGACATAAACAAGCTCGTAGTAATTATGATAGTGATTGGTGCTTAATGCATTTGATTTGTTACGTATTTTTGTTGCATTAATAAAAAAATTTAAATCATTCATAAAAGCACCTCTGTAAAGTTTATGTATAAAGTATAGTCCATATTAGATTTTTTGTCAATACACTTTTTAAAAAAATATTGAAAAATAAGGTTATTTTTACAAAAACCCAAATATTTACAATTTTTAAAAGACAAAAAAACAAAGATTAATAAAAAGTGTCTGTTTTTTTATATTGCATAAAAAATATAATATGATATAATGAATTTAAACTGAAGAAGCAGAAAAAATGTTGTTTTTAGGAGGAAAAATTATGAAAAAAAGATTATTAAATGGGTTAATTTGTTCAATTTTTATTATATCTGTTTTATGCTTCAGCGGCTGCCGAAGTAATGAAGATACAGATAAAACGGTAACAATACATTGGTATATGCAAAAACCCGTAAGCGATATGAGCCGACAGGAAGAGGTTGAGGCAGAGGCTAACAAGATAATATACGAAAAACTTGGCGTGAAATTAAAATTTCACTTTATAGAGGCTGCTTCATGGGGGGATAAAGTGAATGTAATGTTGTCGTCGGGACGTGACTTTGATATTATTACAACCGCTTCATCACAATTTATTAACTATGCTCAAAAAAACAGCTTTGCCGATATAAGCGAAAGTCTTGATAAATACGGCAAAACCATTAAAGAAAAGTCGGATGATTTTGCTTGGAGCGCGGTAACATACGATGATAAAATTGTAGGTATTCCCGCTCAAACATTTTATGTTCCGTATGCGGCATTTGCATTTAAAAAAGATTTGGTAGATAAATATAACTTTGATTATAAAAATGCGTCTACATATAATGCAATTGAACCTTTTTTAAAGGATGTAAAAGAAAACGAACCCGGTATGACAGGTTTGGCTGTTGTTTCAAACAGTGCCGTTTCAATGCCTAAATCAACTTCTTATTCATTAACAAATATAGATTTTATATGGTATGACAATGCATCAGGTGAATTTAAGGTAAAATATGACATGGACGATTTTGATAAAAACCACAGAATTGTAAAAGATTTTGCAAATAAAGGTTATATAGCACCCGACGCAATATCCAAAAATGAGTTAATATCGGAAATTAAATCGGGTAAATACGCAGTTATAAGCGGAAGAAGAAGTGCGCAAAAGAGTACAAATCTTTACGGATTTGACTGCGTTGAGGCTGAGCCTACATACGGAACTGTTTCAACGGTTAATATTCTCAATTCCGTTAATGCAATATCGGCTCACAGCAAACACGTTGATGAAGCAATTAAAGTGCTTAACCTTATTTGGGAAGATACTTATTTGAGCAATACGCTTGCATACGGAATTGAGGGAAAAGATTATACCGTAGATAAAGGCGATGTTCATAATTATAACGACATTAATGAGATACATATAACAACCAATTCGGGAACAAACGTTAAATGGTCAATTTGGCACAATTGGCTTGGACCTCTTTGGGATCAGTGGGATTCGCCCTGGAATACAAGAGAAAGTCTTGGGCAGATGCAGCAGCTTAATGAGAGTGCCGAAAAATCTCCCATACTCGGATTTGTAATTAACACCGATTCGATTAAAACGGAAATTTCTACTTTGACATCTATCTGTAATGACGCCGACCAGGTATACAGAACAGGTTCAATGAAAGATTACGATTCTTATAAAAAAGAGATAAAGAAAAAATTGGAAAATGCAGGTCTTGAAAAGGTTATTGATGAAATAAACAAGCAATATACAGAATGGAAAAAATAGGACGGAGAGTTAAAAATGACAAATATATGTAGTAAAAACAATTTTTTAAAATCAAAATTTGTTCGTTCTTTGCCGCTCACACTGCTGGCACTTCCGGGAATATTTGTAATATTTATTTTTAAATACTTACCTATGTACGGATTGGTGTTGCCTTTTAAAAACATTACAAATATTGCTAACGGTTTTTTTGGCAGTGAATGGTGCGGATTTGAAAACTTTAAATATCTGTTCAGCGGTCCCGACGCATTGATTGCTATAAGAAATACAGTTTTGTTTAATGTTGCATTTATAATATGCCATATTATTGTAGGTGTATTGTTTGCATTAATGCTCTTTGAGCTTTCATCTAAATTTGTAAAGATATATCAAACAATTATATTTTTGCCGTATTTTATTTCGTGGGTTGTTGGTGCGTTTGTGGTAAAAGCTTTGCTTGATTTGGATTACGGTGTTATAAATAATATTTTGGAATCGTTTGGACTTGCAAAAGTATCTTGGTACACCCACCCTAAATATTGGCCGTTTATAATAGTTATAATAAATACTTGGAAAGGTATGGGGTATAATATAGTTCTTTATTATGCCGCACTTACGGGTATTAATCCCGAATACTTTGAGGCGGCAAAGTTGGACGGTGCCTCAAAACTGCAGCAAATTTATTATGTTTCCATACCGTTAATTAAAAAAGTAATTGTTGTATTGTTTATATTAAATGTAGGTAAAATGATGACATGTGATTTTGGATTGTTTTATAATGTTCCGCTTAACATATCGCTTTTGCGTTCAACAACCGATGTACTTGATACATATGTTTACAGAACAATGATACAATTGGGCGATGTGGGTATGTCATCGGCAGCGGCATTTTTACAGTCGGTTGTTGGTTTTATTCTTGTAATAGGAACCAACTTGGTTGTTAAAAAGATAGATGAGGACAGCAGTTTGCTTTAAGGAGTTGATACAGATGAGATTTAATAAAAATGCACACTCGCTTTCAAATGAGGGGAGAATATATAAGATTATAATACATATTGCAATGATTGTTACGTGTTGTATTTGCCTGTATGCATTTCTTATAGTATTGGGTATATCTTTTCAGAGTCAGGATGAAATTTATAAGATTGGTTATTCTGCAATTCCGCACAAATTTTCGCTTGAATCATATAAATATATTTTTAATTCACCTGAAAAAATAATGAACTCATATATTGTAACAATTATTACAACCGTGTCGGGTATGATAATGGGTTTATGGTTATCGTCAACTATTGGATATGTAATGTCGAGAAAAGATTACCCGTACAAAAAGGCTTTGTCGATATATGTACTTATTACAATGCTTTTTAACGGCGGTATGGTTGCGTCGTATATAGTAATGACAAAATATTTGCATCTTTACGATAATATATGGGTACTTATATTACCCGGACTTATGAGTCCATGGAACATAATGATTATGAAAAGCTTTTTTGCCGATGTTCCCGACGCTGTAATTGAGTCGGCAAAAATAGAGGGAGCGGGCGAATTTCAAATATTTACACAAATAGTTTTGCCTATGTCAAAACCCGTAATGGCGGCAATAGGATTGTTTATAGCGCTCAGCTATTGGAATAACTATATGCAGTCGCTGTTGTACATTGAAACGGAAAAATTGTTTACTTTGCAGTATACACTTATGAAAATATTAACCGATATGGACTTTTTAAACAGTGCGCAGGCGGCCGATACGGGTATACTTGATATGCTCAACGGCTCCGTACCTATGGAAAATGCCCGTATGGCAATGTGCGTAATTGCGGCAGGGCCTATACTTTTGGTATTTCCGTTCTTTCAAAAATACTTTGCAAAAGGTTTGACGGTAGGCGCGGTAAAAGGTTAATGTTTTATTAAATGCAGAGGATGATTAAATGGATAACTTGGAATTTTTACATTCAAAAATAGCGGAGTACATAAAACTTAATTGGAAAAAATCGTTTAATGAACCAACGGGACAACTGCATTTTAAGTTTCTTGATCCCGCAGCGGCATACAGAGCACAGCTGTGGGATTGGGATTCGTATTTTTGTTCGGTTGCGCTGGCAGATGTTTATGATGATACGGCCGAGTATACACAAGGGTGTGTAAGCAACTTTTTGTACTATTCAAGAAGTGATGGTTCAATTCCGTATATGATAAATGCCGGCTGTAATAAAATGGAAGCTCTTCCCGAATTAAATTTAAAAGAGAGAGGTAAAGAGTGTGATTTTAACTCAATAAAGCCATTGTTGGCGCAAATGCTGCTGCTTTCCTTTAAAAAAACAAATAATGTGGATTTTTTAAATAAATCGTATGAAAAACTTAAAAAACATATTAAGCATTGGGAAGATACGCAGCAAGCGGGCAATAAGCTTTTTTTATGGAGAAGTTACAGAGGGTCCGGAACCGACAACCACCCCGCATTATACGGGCGACCCTTAAATTCCTGCGCAGGGGTTGAGCTAAACAGTTTTATGTATCTCGAATACATTGCTATGGCTGAAATTGCAGACAGGTGCGGTTTTAAAAACGATTGTGCCGAATATAAAAACAAGGCTTTAGAATTGGCCGAGGCAATTAATACGCATATGTGGGATTCAATTGACGGGTTATATTATCATTTGGATATGACATCTTCAAAACCGCCGTTGGCGCATCAGGATATTTTATGGGATATTCCGCTTAAATTCAGAACATGGACGTGTTTTACACCTATGTATGCAAAAATTGCGCCAAATGATTATGCCGACAGAATGGTAAAAGAACACATAGTAAATACCGATGAATTTTGGTGTGACTGCGGAATAAGAACTTTGGCAAAAAACGAAAAGGTATACAATACCGCAGAAACAAGCAATCCCTCTAATTGGCAAGGCCCTGTATGGATAGTATCAACATATATTGTTTTTAAAGGTCTTATTAATTACGGATACAATGATATTGCAAAAAAACTGTGTGAAAATTTGCTTTTGAATTTGTATAACGATATAAAACAAAACGGTGCAATGCACGAATACTATAATCCCGAAACGGGAAAAAGCAATATAAATCTTGGGTTTATGAATTGGAACGCTTTGGCGGGAATTATGGTACCCGAGCTGAAAAATGCATTAAAAACGGCGGGGAGTAATGAAAATGAAAACAAGAATGTTTAAAGGAGCATATGCAATTGTACTTACTCCGTTTAAAGATAACGGCGATGTAGATTACAGATTGCTTGAAAAATACGTTAAAAGAGCGGTAAGCTCAAAAAAACTTTCGGGATTGGTTGCCTGCGGTTCAACCGGAGAATTTACAAGGTTGAGTTTTGAAGAAAATATAGGCATTATGAAGTGTATAAAAAGCAATCTTGGAGAAGGTATGCAGCTTATATGCGGTGCTACGGCGTCGGACAGTTTTGCGGCAAATAAGTATGTGGAACACATATCAAAAATGGGCGCCGACGGTATACTGTTGGCTCCGCCGTATTACTTTAAGCTCGATGATGATGAAATAGTTTCATTTTATGATGATGTTTTTAAAAACAATTCGGCAAACATACCTGTAATAGGATATAATATTCCGCAATGTACAAACGGAGTATCCGTAAATGTTTTTAACAAATTGCTGGAATATGACTGCTTTAAAGGATACAAAAACAGTTGGAACGATTTACAGGAGATAACCCAAGAAATATATTTGCGTGACACAAAAAGACGCGATGTTTCGATGCTTACGGGTTTGGACGCGTGCTTGTACGGTACACTGTCGCTGGGCGGTGACGGATTGTTTACGGCAATAACATATCTTATGCCGGAGATTATAGACTGCATATATTCAAACTTTGGCAAAGACAATGAAAAATCGTTTAAAATTCAGGGCGAATTGCTTGAACTTATTAATATGGTAAATAAGTTTTCTTTTCCGCTGGGATATCGTATTTTAAGCGACGCTGTGGGCGAGCCTTTGGGATATGGCAGGCAGGCATTTGTAAATTACGGAAACCTTGAAGACATAAAGCAAGAGATGAAATCTAAATTTATAAATATTATGAACGAACTATAATTGAAAGGATATTACATAATGAAGATTACAAAAGTAGAACCAATATTATTATCGTACGAATACAAACCCGACGAACAATGGGGATGGTCAGGCGGAGAAGTTAAAGTATGGCATACTTCTTTGGTAAGAGTATGGTCGGACGAGGGAATTTACGGACTCGGAGAAATGGGAACGGGACATTACATACCCGAAGCGGCAAAAGCCGTTTGCAATTTTCTTGCGGGAACACTTATAGGTCAAGACCCGTTTGAAATAAATGTTTTGTTTGATAAGATGTATAAACTCGGCGCAAATTGGGGGCGGCGCGGTATTGCTATGGGTGTTATAAGCGGAATTGAAAACGCTTTGTGGGACCTTAAAGGAAAGGCACTCGGAGTACCGGTACATTCGCTTTTGGGCGGCAAATTCAGAAATTCTATTAAAACATATGCAAGCGGCGGTATGGAGCAGCCGATAGATTCGCTCATAAGAGAGGTAAACTCGTATCTTGAACGTGGATTTAAAGCAGTTAAAATACGCGGCGGTTATAATGCCAAAAAAGATATTTTAAAAGTAAAATCAATAAGAGAAGCACTTGGATATGATTTTGATTTGGCGCTTGACTGCGGACAGGGGTATGTGCCTTTTGAGTGGTCTGCCAAAGAGGCAATACAGGTTGTAAAGGGACTTGAAGAATATAAACTTTTGTTTATTGAAGAACCTTGCCGTACCGATGAACTTGATGTTTATGCGCAGGTAAAGGAAGCAAGCGGTTCAACTCCCATTGCCGGCGGTGAAAACGGATGTTCGATATTTGAGTACAAACAGCTTATAGATAAAAAATGCCTTGATATAATTCAACCCGACGTTACTCACGCGGGCGGATTGTCGGAAGTTAAAAAGGCGGCTGAATATGCGGCATTAAACGGTATTACCGTAGCGCCTCACGTATTTCGTTCGGGAGCGTCGTTTGCGGCACATTTGCACCTTTTAAGTGCAATTCCCAATGCTCTTATTTGTGAATTTCAGCAGGTTGCAAATCCGCTTCGTGAAGAATTGCTTAACGAACCCATAAAAATGGTGAACGGCGAAATAATTATTCCCGATGAACCGGGATTGGGAATACATATTAACGACGAAATAATACAAAAGTATCCGTATAAACCCGGAACGGAGCAAAGGTTTAAGGTGGAAAATGTTTAAAATTACTCTTTTAAAAACAGCACATATAGCGTGTGCAAACAGTGTTATATATAAAGGCGGAAATTTTGAAGATACAACGGTAATAGGCTGTCATTCGTTTTTGCTTGAACATAACAACAAATATATTTTAATAGATACGGGCATAGAGGACATTGATGTTGTAAACAAAACAAAATCAAGTACTGCCGATTGGTCAAGAGGCGATGATGAGTGCAGGGTTGTTGACGGATTAAAAAAGATAGGTGTCAATCCCGATGATATATCGGCCGTATTGCTTACGCATGCGCACTATGACCATATTTCGGGTATAGTTCATTTTAAAAATGCGGATGTATATATGACTAAAACCGAATATGACGAACTGTACTCGGACGATAACAGATTAAAAGAATATTTGGCGGAAGCAAAAGAATTTTTAAAAGATAAAAACGTGGTTACGTTTTCGCGCGAACTTAAATTTGACGATATGCTTTTAAAAATAAGAGGCGGGCATACAAAAGGCAGTATGAGTGTGGAAATTCCCGGTGTGCTTTTTGTGGGAGATACAATATTTGTTCACGACAATATTAAAAAACAAATACCTGCGGGATATACCGCAGACAGAGAAGTATCGGATAAATTGCTTAATGAATATTTAAATTATAACGGTAAAATCGTTACAAGCCACGATTATAACGAAAATGTAGGCGAAATCTGATTTGCAACAGATTTTCATTAAACAAGTTGGGAGTGATATATGTGATAAAAAAAGTAACGTCTTTTATACTTTGTACATTGCTTTTATGCAGTACTTTTACGGCATTTGCGTGGGAAGGAAACGATATAATAAACGATGGCGAAAACCAAATTATTGTGCCTTTGCAAAAGCCAAAAATTACTGTGGGAGCGGCATTTGATGAAGACAATGAAACAGCAGGTCACGAGGGAACAACGGGTAACGTATACAAAGGAAAAGTTGATGTATCAACACAACGTGCGCGAACGGTTATGGCAGAATTAACCGATTATTCGTTTAATGCGGGAACATATAAATTTTCGGTTTGGTTTATGGAAGATAAAAACAATGCCGATAAAATGACACGAATGCTGCGTCCTATGATAGGTTCTTCAACCATAACAAATATGGATGTTAAATTTGAGGGTGAAAGTAGCCGTTATTTGTATTTTTCGGAGGATCAGGCCGGCATTACTCTCGGTGAGTGGAAACACGCGGAATTTGATTTTGAGGTGAGCGCCGAAAAAAACAGTATGTGTTTGGGAAAACCAAAGCTTACACTTGTTTGGGAGTGCCCCACAAGCAACGACAGTTATGATTCAAAAGATACATCGGGTGATTTTTATATTTATTTTTCGGATATTACACTTGTAAAATATCCTGTTGCATCGCCTGCACTTGTAAGCACCAATTCGGGCAGTGTTCAAAACCCGTGCGATAATGTTTTTGAGGCGGAATTTACGGTGCCTGTTGATGCGTCGTCCGTTAAAAAGGTTAATGTAAACGGAACGCAGCGCAGCGGAAGTTTGTTTGACATACAGGTACAAGACAATAAATTATTGCTTAAACCGTTTGGCGGATTTGCACCGAATAAGACATATAATATAAAAATTGATGAAATTTATGATATTTTTTCAAGAGCGTGCAAGGATAGTATTGACGCTCAAATTACAGTAAACGATTATATTACTGCCCGCTTTGACGGAATTGAGGACAATAAAGCGGTATTTAATGTAACAAATAATATGAATAAAAATGCCGATTTTGTTATTGCATTATTTTACTACACAGGCAATAATGTAAAACACACTTTTTATTCGGATAGTATAACAGGCGTTAAGCCCAATGAAACAGTTGAAGTACCTGTTTTTGTTTCGGGTGATTTAACGGGACTTAACGCAAAAATACAAATTTGGAATACAGCCGATATTGTTCCTATGCCACTTTGTGCGCAAACGGAGATTTTACAAGGAGAAACAGATGATTAAAAAAATCCTGGCAGTATTTGTTGTTTTAACATTTTTACCCATTACGCCTATATATGCGCAGCAAGATGAATATGACGCGTCCGTTTTTGCCTATAATGCCGAATACCTTTTGCAGGAGCATTTTTCCGGGACTTTTGCCGTTAAGGCGGGCGGAACAATGCAAAGCCGTCCTTCGGGCTGGGATATGGATTACCGCGGAGGAAAGGTGCTGGCAAGAAATCGGGGACTTGAAATACGCGACACATCACAAAAGTATAAAATAAGTTTAACCCACGGCATTTTGCCCGTAAACGAAGGCTCTTTTGTGTTTGAAACGGCGGTATTGTTTAATTCGTGTGCGGATATGAGTTTTTCGGCGGAGCTTTTGGGCGACGCGGCAAGCGCAATGACATTGCTCTTTTGCGACGGTAAAATTTATACCGTAAAAGACGGAATAAAAACAGCTGCTGCGGATTTTGAGGAAAGTCAAAAAATTTATGTAAAGGCACATGTTTATTTGGACGATAAAAAAATTAATTTGTATATCAACAACAAACTTGTGCAGATTGATATTGCGGACGAATGTACAAATGTAAACGGCGTATCGTTTTACACGGGAGATAAAGACGAGTGTAACGGTAATATTTACTTTGTAAACATATACAAAAATTACATTGTAAACGAAAAATTTATGACAGCGCCGGAGGGCAGTGTTCCGTACGATTTTGATTTAACAAATGCCGATACGGGTTCTATGATTTATTACGCACCCGGCTCGCCGTACAATGACGACAAAAACGGATTTAAGCTTATTAATACCGCACAAGATGCGGAGGTATCGCTTAAAAAAAGTTTTGCAAACAATAATTTAAAAACAACTATATCGTGGACTATGCTTATTCCGCAAAGGCAAGACGGAATTTGCGTAAAACTTATGCACGGCGGCACGGAAGAAATTGTGCTTTATACAAGTAATTCGGATATTTACGTTAAATCTTATACGGGCAGTAAAAAAATTATTTCAAATTATCGTGAAAATTTTTGGTACAACTTTACTGTTGATACAGACGCTCTTGCAAATTGCTTCAGTGTTTCGGTTAATTACAAAAATAATTGCGATAAAATAAAATACTCGGGCGGTATTGTTAACAATATAGTATTTTCAAAAGACGCGTCGGCGGTTGGGTATATAATGATAGATGACATAACGGTATGCAAAACTTTTGAAAAATATAACGATTATCCGTCGGAGCCGAATTGTGCACAGACGGACAACATAAACACGGGTATGGTTATGTACCCTATGTGGAGAGAGGGCACACATTTTGGCTGGGACGCCATATCTCCTTATGCTGACGAAAGAGAGCCGTTGCTTGGTTATTACACGGAGGGTCAGCGTGAGGTTTCGGATTGGCAGAATAAATGGATGGCGGAACACGGTATAGACTATGCGCTTTATCCGTTTGTGCGTCCGCCGTCGGACAGCGGAGAACCTGTAAAAAAACCTACGCGCGGAGAAGATTTAAACGACGGATATATGAATTCCGAGTATTCATCGAGTTTAAAATTTGCTATATATTTATCGGCATTTTCCGCAGAAAATTATCACGGTGCCGATGAACTTATAGAAAACGTTATACCGTATTTGTCGGAATATTATTTTACAAATCCGCGGTATATGACTGTAAATAATAAACTTCCCGTTTTTTGTTTTTCACTTGTAAATATGTCGGAGATACTTGGCGGTGCGTCGGAGGTAAAAAAAGTAATTAAAGCCATTAGGGCAGAGGCGCAAAGGCTGGGTTATGACGATATAATTTTCGGTGCGGACGCGGCAACGCCGAGCGGGTATGCATTGGCAGACCAAATTGACGAGGATATATACATATGGAGTTACGGAAGTGTAACGGATAATGTTGATTGCATAAAGCAAAAAATAGACGGACAATATGAATATTCGCAAAGATGTATACCGAGTATTTCTATGGGTTATGACCCAACACCTTGGAGAATATCGGAAACTGGAATGTTTACTCCCGAGGATATACGTTCAATTTGTACATATGTTAAACAAAAAAACGAGTTTAAAGCATCTGATGAAAAAATGGTTTTGTTTACGTGCTGGAACGAATACGGAGAAGGACATTATTTTGCACCGTCGGCAAAAAGCGGTTTTGATTATTTAAACGTAATACGCGATACGTTTACCGGCGACGGCATAAACGAAAACGAACAACTGCCGACAGAGGCCGCGTATGCAAGAATGAACGCACTTTATTTGCCAAAACGCGGAGCGCTTAAAACTATGCCCGACAGGCAATATACCGATGAAGATATGCAAAGCAGAGATGTACTGTACAGCTATAAGTTTAATGATGATAACTATTCTCTTTGGAAAACCAACAACTGCAAAACAACAGGTTTTTCGGACGGTGTTTTGGACTGCACCGCAACGGGAAACGACCCCCAGATTTATTGCAAAGTTGATACCAAAATTGATATTTCAAAAGTTAAGGCAATAAAAATAAGAGCAAAAATAAGCACGGGTTTGCATATGTATTATTCAACAACCGATAATCCGAATTACGGAGAGGGTAAAAAATTTATAACCGATATTCAGTCGAATACCGACGAGTATAAAGAATATGTACTTAATCCGTACGAGTTTGAGGAAGGTAAATATCCCGCAATATCGGGAAATATTACAAGCTTTAGAATAGACCCGGCAGATGATATTTATTTAAAAAACGCAAATTTCGGAGTGGATT
This sequence comes from uncultured Eubacteriales bacterium, assembly GCA_900555295.1. Lineage (GTDB taxonomy): Bacteria > Bacillota > Clostridia > UMGS1810 > UMGS1810 > UMGS1810. The sequence continues at coordinate 18,926 of USKN01000002.1, read as the reverse complement.
GGTTTGAACTTTATTCCGACGAGGATATGAAAAGCGAAAATATGCTGTACAGATATGAATTTGACGCAGATAATTATTCTCTTTGGAAAAAGAACAACTGCACTGTTAAGTTTAGCGGCAGCTGCATTGAGTATAAGGCAACGGCAAACGACCCGCAGGTTTATTGCAATATAGATACGGGAATTGATATTGCAAATATTAAAGCAATTAAAATACGCGCAAAAGCGGGGACAGGATTGAGAATTTTTTATTCAACAACCGATAATCCCAATTTTGGCGACGGCAAAATGTTTTTAACGGACAGACTCTCAAAAGATGATGAATACACAGAGATGATACTGTATCCGCGGGATATTACAAGGGGGATTACATATCCTGCTCCTACGGGAACCGTTACGAATTTAAGAATAGACCCGTTGGACGATATTTATTTGGGTAACGGCAATTTTGGTATAGATTGGTTTGAGTTATACGGCGATAATACAAACGTAAAACTTTTTGCCGATAATGAACAGGCAGAACTTACGTGTGCTCCCGTTATAAAAAACGGGACGGTATATATTCCCGTTTACAGTGTTTTGATTAACGAAATGAATGCTTACGCATTATGGAATGAGGAAAGCAAAACGCTTTATACCGAAAGAGATGGTAATACGATAACCGTTACTGCAGACAGCAATACGGTAACGGTAAACGGACGGTGGAAAAAATTTAATAATGCACCGTTTTACGAAAAAGGCAATTTATTTGTACCTTATGACGAGTTTTTACCCCAAATAGGTTATGCGGTTGAGTATGACGAGGATCTAAATACAATAAGCTGTACAAGCAAAACCGTACAATTGTTCAGCATAGTGGCGGTTACGGACGAATACGACGAAAATATTGCACGCCGTTTTCAAAGTACAAATGTTAACGATTTTAGTTATTACCGCTTACCGCAGGAGCTCAATGTTGAGCAAGTCGACAACCGCGCCGCTTTAAAACTTGTTCCTGAACAGGCGGGGGCAGACTCGCTTTTCAGTATTGCATATGTAAACTATAACGGCAAAAGATGCAGACTTAACGAGGTAGTGGCTGACGGTAAAAAAATGAAACTTACTTTTTCGTGCAAGGGTGTGTGCGATAAGGTTGTTCTTGAAAACCGCGAGGGCAGCAAAAGACAGAGCGTCAACCCCGAAATAAATGATATTGATTGCGATATATGGAAAGATTATTCATTTGTTTTTGACAACAACGGAATTGAGGTTGCCGACGGAGATGTAAGATGGCTTACGTTTCGTATTAAGTCAAACACGGAACAAACACCGTATTTATATATTTCGGATTTAAAATTACAGTGCCTTGAGGAAACCGAAACGTCTAAATACGATACAAACATAAAATTACGTATAACGGCTCCCGTAAATTCAGCGGAGTCAATACCTTATAAATGTTATGTTGCGGAATATGCAAAAGACGGGTCAATGGTTTTATGCAAAAATATATTAAGCGGAGATACAAGCAATGAGGGTGATTATATTCGATATTATAATTATACTCCCAAAGCGGAGAATACCGTTAAAGTTTTTATGTGGAGCGGTATGTCACCGTTATGCACAGCAAGCACTGTAGTTCCTATGGATAAGAATTGAAAGGAGCAAGGAAGTTTATGAAAAAAATACTTACTTATTTTTTAATGGCTGCAATTCTTATATGTCCGTATTCGGCATTTGCGGCGGATGCGGATATATCGCTTGATGTTTCGGTTGATTATTTAAAAAATATAACAACCGTTACTGCCAATGTGGGAGAAATATATGCCGACAGAAGAGTAAATGTAATTATTTTAAACCCCGGATTTACAATTTCGGATTTAACCGCCAAGACCGACGGTGCGGTAAATTGGGCGGAACAAACGTATGTTGGAGACGACGGCAAATTTTTGACGAATTTATCTCTTACTCCCGCAGAGGACGGGAATAACCCCACATATACGGCAATTGCCGCCGTTGACACAATGAATAATGTTTTAAGCAAAACGTTTGAACTTTATAACAATAATTATGTTGACGGTGTGTTAAGCAAAATTAAAGACGCGCTGAAAGCTAAAGATAAAAATAAAATTACAGAGCTTACAACGCAGTATGCAGGGCTTTTAGGCATACAGCAAACGGCTGAATATGAAATTTATACAAATTATGATGAACAATTAAAGCTTCGTGCGGCAGAGGGACTTATATATGAAAACCCTCAAACGGTTGCGGAGTATAAAGATAGCTTTGTTTTGGTTGTAAAGACCATTCAATTGGGTAATATAACAGACAAAGACGAGTACGAAACCGAGTTTATGAAGCTTACAGACGATGCGGCGGCATCGGTAAAAGCAAAACTTAAAAGCTTGACTGACGATGAAAAATCAAAACTTATTGACGCATTTATGGCAGAGGATTTTGACAGTCCCCATAAGCTTATTGATAAGTTAAATGAGATTTTTGTGCTGGGCGGAATTAATTCGTCAAAACTTTGGACGGAAGTTGCCGCTGTGTATGAAGAATATAATGACGTATTAAACGTTAATATTGACGAATACAACGCATTAAAAGATAAGCAAACACCTATGGCAAGCCTTATAGGTAAAGATTATAAAACCGTTCAGACAGCAAAGGACGCATACAACAATGCTGTATCGGCACAAAAAGTCGCAGAGGCAAGCGGCTCCAAAAAAGGCGGCTCAAGCGGCGGTGGCGGCAAGGGCTCATCAACCGTAACGGGACCTGCCGAAAGTATTAATAATCAACCCAATACAAATTACGACAATACAATAAAGTTTACCGACCTTGCAGGATATGAATGGGCGCAGGACGATATAAATACACTTGTTGGTATGGGCATTATAAACGGATACCCCGATAATACTTTTGCACCCGGCAGGCAAATAACACGTGCGGAGTTTACAAAATTGTTTGTTGCCGCATTTGGCACAAACGGTAACACAGCACCGATAAACTTTACCGATGTTAAACCGAACGATTGGTTTTACGACAGCGTTAAAGCAGCATACGGATGCGGATATATACAAGGCATATCAAACGATACTTTTGCACCGAATGACTTTGTAACGCGTGAGGATATGGCGGTAATGATTTGCCGTTATTTGGGAATAAATTACGATAAAAAGGCGCAATTTGCCGATTTGTCCGATATTTCCGATTATGCTGAAGAGGCGGTATATACTCTTGCGCAGGCGGGAATAATGAACGGATTTGAGGATAATTCGTTCGGACCCCAAAAAAGCGCGCTCCGTGCAGAGGTGTCATCGGTTATTGTGAGAGCTTTAGCAAAAAAGGGGGTACAGTAATATGAAAAAAGTTATATCGCTTGTGTGCGTATTGCTTATTGTACTGTCAATTCTGCCTGCAAATGCGCAAAATAATGAGGCTGACATTGAATATACACCCGAGGCGGAATTTTTAACCAAACTCGGTATTATTACCGAAACCGATACTATTGCCGCCAAAATCGGAACCGATAAAATAACGCGCGGTGAGTTTGCCGTTTTGGTATATAATGCGCTCAACGGACGGATTGACTATAACGGAGAAGTTTATTTTACCGATACAGACGAAAATTCAAGTGCATATATTGCCGCAAATACGCTTGCACAGCTCGGTATTTTAAAGGGTACCGATAATAAAAGCTTTGAATCCGAAAGTGAAATTTATATGTACGACGCGGCGGCGATTATGCTTCGTTTAATGGGTTACAAAAACTTTAAAAATTTGAGTAATGATTTGTTTGTACCCGAAGTATGCAATAAATATGACCTTTTGGATAATTCGTATTTTAAAAGCAATACAAGCGAAAAAAATGCAATATTAAAAATATTTTGCGGTTTGCTTGGCGAAAACATTTTGGAGATAGACAGTATTAATTCTCAAGGTAAAGAGTCTACCGCCGATTACAGCAAAAGCAAAAAGACATTGCTGTCGGTATATTTTGATATTTATAAAGCTGAGGGAATACTCAACTCCAACGGCATTGTAAATATTACGGGCGCAAAAGCCGAACAAAATGAAATTTTGGTAGATGATTTGTCGATTAAAACAGATGAAAAAGTAGGTATCGCCGCCGGTATGAAAGTAAATGCGTATTATAAAAACGAAAATAACCCGCAGCTTTTTGCCATATATGAGAATGAAGAAAACTCAACCAAGCTTATAAAGGTAAACGGCGACGTAACATTTTCGGATTTTAAATATACGTACGAACAGGACGGCAAAACACATAAAATTACAACAAGTTCCGCAAAGACCACATTTATATACAACAACACTTTGCTTACGGTATCGGATATAAAATATCTTGTTCCGGAATACGGCACAATTACATTTATAGATAATGACAATGACGGCAATTATGAGATTGCGGATATTAAATCGTATTTAAGTTTTGTTGTTAAACGTGCGGCGGAGGAAGATGATATTTTTACGGTAAGAGGAGATACAACGGGTGCAATTTTACTTGACGGCGACACCGAACCGTACGTTATAAAAAATGCGGACGGAAGAATTGCCGATACCGAAAGTATAACCGACGGAATTGTTGCCTCGTGCGCCGTTATTGAAAAAAACAGCAAAACATACGCTAAAGAAATTATACTCTCGGATAAATACATTACCGGTACAATAGATAAAACCGAAAACGACGGGGATAAAGTTAAATCTGTTACCGTATCTTCGGTACAATATGATATATATCCCAAAAACGAAACATTGTATTCAACACTTAAACCGTCAAACTCGGCGGCTAAAATATATATTGACTTTCTCGGCAATATAATCGATATCGATTATTTATCCGCCCTCGGCGATGTTGCGGCAGGGTATGTGGTTAAAATAGGCGAAAACAATAAAACGTTAAGCAAAAAGGCGGCTCTTTACATTTATGACGAGCTTGGAAGACTCCGTGAGTTTTTGTGTGCCGACAGGGTAACGATTGACGGCAAAAGCGAAAAAGATAATATTTTATCTGTTCTTACATCAAAAAATATAACAGATAAGGTTATACTTTTTAAAGTAAACAAAGATGATGAAGTAAACTATATTGACACCGCCGCCGATTATTCGCCCGATTTATACGTAACGGCACAGGATAAGTTAATAAAAGGCGCAAGCGACAATAACGAAAACAACGGCAGAGGTCTTTTTTACAGCAGAAAAAATAAATCTTTTGCCGGCAGAGTAAATGTAACGGATAACACAATTATATTTAATGTTCCGTTAAATGCGCAAACGGCGGCACAAGAAGACTTTAGCATTGTAAAGACAGCGGATTTGGTTAGCGGCGGATATTACCTTGTACAAGGATATTTAACAAACCAGGATTCAAATTATTCGGATATTATTGTAATTAAAAGTACCGAAAAAGCCATTGCGTCAAAGAGAATGGCTGTGGTTACGGGTATTAACAAAGCGGTTGACAAAAGCGGAGAAGATGTTTACAGCGTTGACTTATACGATAATACGGGAGCGCGTACATATCTTACAAAAAATGCCGGGTTGATTGAAGCGGCGCTGATAGATATAACTTCTGTTGACAGAACGCCGCATAAAATTGAGGTTGGAGATTTGGTAAGGTATTATGCCGACTACACGGGTACAATAACAAGACTTATTCAAACTTACGATAAGAGCGAAAATGTTGTACGTACGGGTACAAAGCTTACAGGCACATACGGCTACGGAACAAGGGTATTTCCGGCTGTTGCGTACAGTGTAAACGACGGTTATCTTAAAATTGCGGACGCGTCAAAAACCGATTTATCGGCTATAGGAGCAAATGATTTGGAAAGCATTTCCACGGTAAGAATACAAAAGATTTACCGCGTGTCAAAATCAAGAAACAAAATTAAGGTTACCGAAATTAAGCCGGAGCAAATAAAAACCTACAAAACAAACGGCAACGGTTACGATAAGCTGATTTTAAGCATTATAGACCAGGGTGATACGGATATTGTTATATACGAGGAGGAAAGTTAATGAGAAGAATGTTTTGCATATGTTTAATAATTTGTCTTATCTTTGGCAGTATTGTTAATGTATCGGCTCTGGAAGAGGGCGCAATGCCCGGGGACTACGAGTATGTTAATGATGAAGAGAGAGATTTTGTGGAAAATGTTTTAAAAAATCCTTCTTACAACGAGTATAACGACACAGCTGTTTTTGAGGGACACAAAACATATTTGCTTCAGGAAAATTTTATTTCAGACTACAGCCCGTCGCATAAAGGGGCATCTGTTGACCAGGCGGCACCTGCCGGATGGAATGTTGACAGACGTGGCGGTGAAATAATAAGCGATGATTCATCGCTGAACGTATATGATTCGAGTGAAACCCACCGTATATATATGACTCACGATATTATGCCGACAAAAAGCGGCGACGTTACTTTTGAAACTGCTTTTAATATGAAATTATCTTATACCGACGGCTACTTTATGGAATTTAAAGGCGGGGGAAAAACGGTTTTGCGTTTAGAAACATTGGGTGAAAATTTATGTTATAAAGACAGTGACGGTAATTTGGTAAGCATAGCAAAATATGTGCCGAAAACCCGTTTCCCCGTTAAAGTAATTTTTCATTTGGACAGCAAAACGGCAGACGTAACGGCAGGGCAAACTTTAAAAACGGGTATTCCGTTTGAACAGGACGCAGGGCAAATAGACAATATTTCGATAGGTACAAGCGAAGCGGGACAAATGTATGTGCAAATTTCGTTTGTGCATATGTACATAAACTATATAGTAAACGAGCGTTTTTTAACAACCGATATAGGTAAAACACCGCTTGATTGGCAAATATCAAACAATCGTGACGGCGGTGCGGGCGTTGCCGCAACACAAGCTCAAAGAAGCGATACAAACAGCTACAGTTTAACTACATCGAGCGTTCTTGCAATACCGCGGCTTACAAAGCATTACCAAAACGATAACAGCAAACTTGTTACGGAATTTTATATGCTTGTTCCCGAAAAAAACGACGGCATAGGAGCAGCGCTTTTAAGTGATAAAGATGAGGTTATAGCGGTTGAAGTTAAAGGGAATGATTTTGTTTTAAAAGATAAAGATATAACGCTTTATAAAGATTTTTACAGTAATTTTTGGTACAGATTTAAAATTGTAACGGATACCGACGCAAAATGCGCCGATGTATATGTTAATTTTCAAAAATATGCCGAAAATGTACCGCTTAACACAGACGGCAAAATTAACGGAATAGAGTTTACATCGGGTAAGCGCAAAGGAAACAGCGTTTTAATAGATGATGTAAACGTATATGCCGATTTGCCGCTCCCCACAGGTTACCCGAGCGAACCGAGAACGGTTGTACCCGATAAAAATATTAAAGAAGTGGGAATGCTTATGTACTCTATGTGGCGTGAGGGTTTTCACTTTGGCTGGGACAGAATTTCGCCGCTTGAGGAACGTACACCCTACCAGGGATATTACACGGAGGGTGAGGGCGAAACCGCCGATTGGGCAATTAAATGGCAAAAAGAACACGGCATTACATATCAAATTTACACCTGGAGCGGAGTTGAAAGAACGGAAAATGTTCCCATTAAAAAACCAATACGTTCACAGGCTTGGCTTGAGGGTCTCGGCAATGCACAGTTTGATATGCAGTATTGCCTTATGTGGTCAACACCCACCGAAAAATCAATACGCGGTTTGGACGATTTTAAAAACAATATTTTGCCTTTCTGGGTTGAATATTGCTGGAAAAATCCGCGTTATAAACGCATTAACAATAAAATAATGCTTTATACTTACAGCGTAAACAAAATAAGAGATTTCCTCGGCGGAGATAAAGCTATGGGCGAAGCAATAGCAATGATGAATGAGGAAGCTAAAAAATTGGGCGCTGACGGAGTAACTTTTGTTGCGGTTGAAAATACAGATTTTTCGGATGAAGAGGCAAAACAGCTCGGTATGTACCGTTACCAATACGGTTGGGGCTGGGGACGCGCAAGTGACGGAGAATCCGTAAAAGGCGGTATTACGGACCGTATGGAAAAAGGCGATTTCCGCGATTATATTCCGTCGGTACCTATGGGTTACGAGGACTCGCCTTGGCGTACAAAAGCCGTTGGCGGTTTTATGACAGTTAAAGAAATAAACGATATTTTAACTTATATTAATGATAACTCCCAAAAGTGGAAAGAAATGGGAAATACAGCGTCTGACTCCGTTGTACTCACTTGCTGGGACGAATGGGGCGAGGGACATTTTTGGTGCCCGAGCAGAATTCACGGCTTTGGATATTTAAATGCTGTACGTAATTCGCTTACAACAAAAGGTGAGCTTAAAGATGAACAGCTTCCGTCAAAGCAGTCTTATGCAAGAATGGACGTACTTTATCCTATGGGCAGACAAGCGCTTAAACTTATGAAAGATATGCGTGAAACCGATCCCGAAAACAGTACGGATGTAAACGATATGACGCTTTTGCAAAAAATAGATTTTTCCGACCCGAACGATTTTGCACGGGTTGAGGCAGGACCGAGCGTAACCAATATAAGACAGGAAGACGGTATGCTTGCCTTTGATTGCAGCGGTTCGGACCCGCAGGTATTTGTAAACGATATTGAGGTGCCTGCAAAACAAATAAGATTTATTCGTGCAACATTAAATACTCCCGAATCGGGCAGCAACAGATTTTACTATCAAACAACCGATGACAAAGAAATGGGAGTTAAGGGAAAAAGATTTGAAACTACAATGAACGGCGGCAGTATGCTGACGCAGGTATTTTTGCCGGCAGACAGAAGTAAGCTTACGGGTGATATTACACGTTTGAGAATTGACCCGACGGATACCGCGGTAGGCACTATGTACGTTAAATCTATTGAAATATATGCAAAAGATATATATGAGATGTATCTCAATATTGACGGCGCACCGTATGCGCTCACATCACCGCTTCAAAAGAAAAACGACACGGTATTTATGCCGATATATCAATACTTTAACGGCAATTTGCTTGTTCCGTGTTATTGGTACAGAAGTGAGGGAAGACTGCATATTGAGTATAACGATAAATCAATTGAGCTTTATGACGGAAAATGCGATTACTTTATAGACGGTAAAAAATACAGTTTTTCTCAACCCGCATATTACTATGACGGCAATCTTTATGTACCGGTAATTGAATTCTTTAAATCCATAGGCTATGACGCACAGTGGAATGAAGATACTAAAACGGCAACTCTTATATCTCCAAAAGCGCCTGTTTCGGAAGATGTTACAGAGGACGCACCGGGTGTATGGAGCTTTAGCAATAACGGCAGCACGGGCGGCTGGAAAGTAGATAAAAATGCCGCGCTTTGCACGGTGAAAGACGGAAATATGAATTATTATATTATGACTAATGCAGTATCGATGTGGGTAGCAAACTTATCGATAAATGCAAGCGATTATAAAACGCTTACCATACGTGTTAAAAACACATCCGACGCAAATGCAATGAGATTTTTCTACAGAAGCGATACCGTTAAAGACTTTGGCTCGCCAAACAGATTTGATTTCCCCATTACATCGGGTGATAAAGATTACAAAGAATATAAAATAGACCTTACACAGGTTACGGGCTACGGCGGCACAATTAATTCGCTTCGCCTTGACTTTACGGGAGGAAACAGCGGTAAGGTTTATATAGATGAAATTTATCTTACACGATAATACGATGCAGGCATAAGAGGGCTTTGCCTAACCAGAGAACGCCCTGAATAAACATTGTGTGTTAAGTTCTCTTTTGCCGCAGCAAAATGTTTTTAAAAGTATGAAAGGATGATACATATGTGATGGCTAAATTAGACAATATGTGTACAACCCTTATATTGTATGCAGCAAGTTGTATAAAAAAATATTAAAATTCAGGAGCGTGAAAATTATGTTAAAAAACAGTAAAAAAGCTTTATTTTTGGTACTTATACTTGTAATGTTGTTCCCCGTTAATTCGCTTTGTGCGGCAATTACGTGGGACGCGGAGGATATGACGGACGAAAAAGTGATGTATGAAAATAATTTTGACGGCACGGTTACGGGACAGCCGGGTAAATTTTTGGATACAACAACTTTTGCGGCTACAGAGCATAAAACGGTTATTGCTACATCGAGCAGTATTCTTTATATAACCGATGACAGCATAAGCAAATATATATTGGCAGGAAAAACAATAAATGTTCAGTTTGATTACAATGCAAGCGCAGACGGTGTTTTGCGTTTTGAATTCAGAAATATAGCAAAGAATACATCAAATAATGAGCTTGCGCTTGCAAATGCAAATCAGCAAAAATATTGGACGGGCGATACAACCTATAAAGATGTTAAAAAAGACGGCAAATGGCACAGCTTTAACGGAACATTTGATACCGCAAGCTACCTTGCCGATTTAAAAAGCCGTTCGGATTTTGCACAGTTTGAAACAACGGGTGCGTCACTGTTTATTAAAGAAAAAGACGGTAAAACAGTATATATAGATAATCTTAAAGTAAGCGCGTCACCTGTTGCAATTCCCGTAAACAGCCCCAAAGTTAATGCGCAGAGCGGCTGGGAAAAACAATCGGACGCTGACGGACATACCGATATTTACAAATCAACTGTAAGCGTAAATGCCGCAGGCGTTAAATCTCACGCTTTTACGGGGTTTGCACCGGGATATTTTAAATCGGGTTCAAAGTACAAAGTATCTTTCAGCTTTAAAGAAGACGCAAATAATAAAAACAGTATGACGCGTATGTGGCGTATGTACAACAACGATAAAACAACAAATGCAGGTGCGGATACCGTTAAAATGAATTACAAACAAGATGAAACACAAAACAGCTTTTTGTTTCATAATCCCGATGGCATTCTTACAAGCGAGTTGGGTAAATGGTATACTGTAGACGAAACATTTACCGTAGGTAAAGACGGCAGCAATACCGACAAGCTGATAGGTGACGGCTTGTTTACAATATATTGGGAAAGCAGAGCGGCTGATACATCGGGCGAAAAATTTGTATACAGTGAAAGTTTAAACGGTGATTATACAATATATATTGCCGATTTTAAGGTGGAAAGAGTTTTGGGCGCGTCGGTAAACTCAAATACTGTGGAGTTTGGCGAAAAACAGGATGTACAGCGCGGCGGCGCTCTTTCGGTTGCGGTATCGGGATATTTTGATGAAAATATTGCACCCAAAATTGAAATTGACGGCAAAGCATACAGCGGCGAGTGGCAGTCTGTTGCAAAAGACGGTATGCTGCGCACGGCAACGGCGTATTTTGCTGATGTAAAATCGGGAGACGCATTTACCGATGACGTATACAGCGCAAAGCTAATTGTTACCGATATTTGGGAAAATGTTAAAACCAATTCCTTATTAATATATTTTGCAAAAAATCAAACACAGCAGGTTGAAATTACAGAGGGCGATTGGGTAAATATAAATATGGCATATACCGCACTTGATGTTGCCAAAGGAAAGGCAGGCTGGAATGGTATAAAGCAGAGCATACCCGACCTTATAAAAAACGGTACCGGGCTTGTTAAATTTTCGTTTGACGCACAGGGAGAAAGCGGTGTAACTTATACGGCAGATATAGCACCCGATTTGAGATATTCAAACAGTCCTGATTTAAAAATAACAATTCCCGCAAGCGATTTAAGCGACGGTAAGGTTCACAGTTACTCAAAAATTATGGATTTGGGAACATTAGGCCGTTACAGCCAAATATGGGATAATGGAATAGCCTCTGCGATTGACAGAACAAGTAACACTTTTAATAATAAAGCGGCTAATTATACTATGTATGCTCGTGCAAGCAAAGAGGGTGCTATTAAATATACAAATATAAAATTGCAGTATTTTAACCCGGACGCGGCAAATAAACAGTATGTTGCGGCACGTCTTAACATAACAAACAATGTTGAAGACAGATTTGCACCCGAAGGAGTACTTATATTTGCAAAATACAACGGCAGCACTCTTGAAAGTATTCAATATAAAGATATTGACTATAAAGATACGGTTACGGGTGACAAAGTAGCTCTTAACAATGCGCTCGGAAAAGACGAAACCAAAACGGTTTATATTACGGGTCACGATACCGAAGACGGTGCGGCGACCGAACTTGAGACAAATAACACAACCTATACGTATAAGGTATTTTATTGGAACAGCTTTGAGGGTATGAAACCTTTGGCAGATACGGATATGAAATAATTTTTTAAAAAGTATGCAGCATAAAATATGTCGTTTGCGGCTGTTTTATGCTGCATATAAAACTATAAAAGAGATAAAATTTACATATATATTTGAACATATTACGGAGGAGTATAAATGAATAATCTTACGGAGCGTTATCCCAATTTAAAACAGTGCGAAAAAGAAATAGCCAAAGCTATAGAATGTATTATAAATACATATAATGCAGGAGGTAAAATTTTACTTTGCGGCAACGGCGGAAGTGCAAGCGACTGCGACCATATAGTGGGCGAACTTATGAAAGGTTTTATGCAGTACCGTCACCTTAAAGGCGAAGATGAAAAAATTTTTTTGGCTGTTACGGGCGAAAGCGATTTGGCAAAAAGCCTTCAATACGCGGTACCGGCAATTTCACTGCCGTCGCAAAGTGCGGTGCTGTCGGCTTTTGCAAATGATGTAAATCCCGATATGGTATATGCACAGCTTATGTACGGATACGGTACCAAAGGCGACATAGCAATAGGTATTTCAACATCGGGCAATTCAAAAAACGTTGTAAATGCAATGAAAGCCGCAAAGGTAAAAGGTATGTATACAATAGCGCTGTGTGGAAAAAACAGCTGTAAGCTTGATGAAATATGCGATATATCGATTAAAGTTCCCGAAACCGAAACGTATAAAGTTCAGGAATTGCATCTTCCAGTTTATCATTACATATGTGCAAGTGTAGAAAAAAGGCTTTTTAATAATAATTGAGGTGAAAACAATGAAAAAAACAGTTAGCTTAAACGGTGAGTGGGAGTTATACTATTTTGAACAGGACAGTTTAAAAATAAATAATCCGTTTGAACTTGACAATAAAAACGCACCTAAAATAAAAGCGTATGTTCCGGGTAATGTTGAACTTGACCTTAAAAGAGCGGGAATAATAAAAGGCGATTTGTTTAAAGGTATGGCAACAAAGCAAAACGAGAAGTACGAGGAATATGAATGGTGGTATAAAAAAGAATTTACCGTACCCGATACAAAATGCGGCGAAAGGATTTATATTTGCTTTGGTGCGGTTGACTGCTTTGCACACTATTATATTAACGGAAAAGAAATTTTTACTTCCGAAAATGCATTTACGGAACAAAAAATAGATTTGACGGATTATATAAAAACAAATGAGGTTAACGTAATTCACGTAAACATAAAATCGGCGGTTATATATGCTTTAAACCAAGAATACAATCACATACTTGCAGAGCTTGACAGCGGTTTTCAGGCATATATAAGAAAGCCTGCCCATTCGTTTGGGTGGGATATTTTCCCAAGATGCGTGTCGGCAGGAATTTGGCGCGACACATACCTTGAAATACAAGATGAATATGAATTTACCGATTTTAGTTATTCGGTTATGTCGGCAGATAAGCAAAAAGCCGCCATAAAATTTCAGGCAGTGGTAAGAGCTCCCGCAAAAGAGTTTAAAAAAGACGTTCAAATACACGTTAAGGGAAAATGTAAAGACAGTGTTTTTGAATATACCGCAAGTATGAATAATTTTAAAACGGCACGTTTTCGCGTTAATGTAGACAATCCAAAGCTTTGGATGCCGTTTGGCTACGGAGAGGCAAATGTATACGATTTAATATACGAGCTTTTGATTGACGGTATTGTTAAAGCAACGGGAAAAATGAATGTTGGTATAAGAACAGTTACTTTGAGCAGAACAAAGTCGCTTACAGAACAAAATCCTTGCTTTAAGTTTAATGTAAACGGAATTGACATAATGTGCAAAGGGAGCAATTGGGTACCGCTTGACGCATATCACAGCCGTGACAGAGAAAAGTATGAAAAAGCTTTAAATCTTTTTTCGGATACATACTGCAATATGCTGCGTGTTTGGGGCGGCGGTGTATATGAACAGGAACAGTTTTACGATTATTGCGACAGGCACGGAATAATGGTGTGGCAGGATTTTATGATGGCGTGCAAAATGCCTTCGCAAGATGAAAAAACGGTAAACAACTTTAAAGCCGAAGCAAAATGGGCAATAAAAAAACTGCGTCATCACCCGTCAATTGTATTATGGTCGGGCGACAACGAAATAGACGGGGCAATTGTATGGAGCAGCGGTAAAAAACCGAGTATTAACAAAATTACAAGGCAAATTTTACCTGATTTAATTGCCGAAAACGATTCACGCAGACCATATCTGGAAAGTTCGCCTTGTATTGCCGACGAATACAGCGAAAACTATAAATTGAGGGAGGATATATTCCCCGAGCAGCACCTGTGGGGTTCGAGAGATTATTTTAAAGCGGGTTTTTATTCAAACTCAAAAGCGCTGTTTGTAAGCGAAACGGGCTACCACGGCTGTCCTGCCGTTTGCTCGATTAAAAAAATTGTAGATAATGACTGTATATGGCCGATTAACAACGAACAATGGGTTCTTCATTCATCGGACCAAAACCAAAATGATGCAAGAGTAAAACTAATGGCAGAGCAAATATCGCAGTTTTTTGATTTTGTACCCGATAATATTGATGATTTTTCGCTTGCGTCACAAATTTCACAGGCGGAAGCAAAAAAGTATTTTATTGAAAGAGTACGTATACAAAAAGGCGAAAAAAGCGGCATACTGTGGTGGAATATGTTAGACGGCTGGCCGCAGATGTCGGACGCGGTTGTGGATTACTTTTTTGAGAAAAAACTTGCATATGATTATATAAAGCGTTCGCAGACTCCCGTTGCAATAATGATTGACGAAATGAAAGATTGGTGTTATACTGTTATTGCAACCAATGACACACTTTCGGATATTACGGGTGAGTACAAAATTTACGATATAGATACAAACGAAGTTTTATTAAGCGGTGCCTTTGAGGTATTAAAAAACCAAAATGCGGTTTTGGGCAAAATAAGAATGATGTATCCCGAAAAGCGGTTTCTTGTAATAGAGTGGACAATTAATAACAAAAAATATTACAATCATTATTTATGCGGAACAATTCCGTTTGATTACCAAAAATACAAACAGCAAATTAATAAATTTAATAATATAGTTGCGCCAAACGGGCAGATTGGAGAATAACATGAAACTGTTTATTGATACCGCAAACGTAGATGAAATTAAAAAGGCAAACGAGCTTGGTGTTATTTGCGGAGTAACAACAAATCCGTCGCTCATTGCCAAAGAGGGAAGAGTTTTTAAAGACGTTGTACGCGAAATAACCTCAATAGTTGACGGACCGATATCCGCAGAGGTTATAAGCCTTGAAGCCGATAAAATGGTATCGGAGGCATTGGAAGTTGCCAAAATACATAAAAACATTGTAATTAAAATTCCTATGACGGCAGACGGCTTAAAAGCAGTAAAAAGGCTGTCGGCAAAAGGAATAAAAACAAATGTTACGCTTATTTTCAGCCCCGCACAGGCACTTCTTGCCGCAAAGGCGGGAGCAACATATGTAAGTCCTTTTATAGGCAGATTGGACGATATATCATCGGACGGAACGCTGCTTATAAAAACAATTGCTTCTATATTTAAAATACATTCAATAGACACCGAAATAATTGCGGCAAGTATAAGAGGCGTGCAGGATGTAACCGACGCGGCGCTTGCAGGCGCGCACATTGCAACAATACCGTATAAGGTAATTTGCCAAATGACAAAACATCCGCTTACCGACGCGGGAATTGAACGTTTTTTGAAAGATTGGGAAAGCGTGCCGCAAAATCAATAACAGGAGGAGCATATGAAATATATAGGTTTTGATATAGGCGGTACAAAATGTGCCGTTTGCATAGGCGAAGATGCAAATAACGGTATAAAAATTATAAACAAACAAATGGTTAAAACAGACCACAGCAAAGGTCCGTACGAAATGATAGATAAGATGTGCCGTATGGCAGAGAATATGACAGACGAATTTTCGTATACGGGAATAAGCTGCGGCGGTCCGCTTGACTCGGCAAACGGCATAATACTATCTCCGCCCAACCTTATGGGATGGGATAATGTAAAAATTACCGAGTTTATACAAAAACGCTGGAGAGGAAAAGCGTTTTTGCAAAACGATGCCAATGCCTGCGCCGTTGCGGAGTGGAAGTACGGTGCGGGTATGAACTGCGACAATATGGTTTTTTTAACATTTGGTACGGGAATGGGCGCAGGGCTTATATTAAACGGCAAATTATATTGCGGTAAATGCGATACGGCGGGCGAAATAGGGCATATAAGAATTTCGGATAACGGACCTGTAGGTTTTGGCAAAGCGGGTTCTTTTGAGGGATTTTGCTCGGGCGGCGGAATTGCTCAAATTGCAAAAATATGCGCTATGGAAAAATTTCAGGTTGGAAAGAAAGTATCGTATTGCGCGTCGGCATGCGAACTTGAAAGTATAAGCGCAAAGTCGGTTGCCGAATATGCAAAAAAAGGATTTGACGACGCAAAAGAGGTATACAAAATATGCGGTACAAATTTGGGCAAAGGAATTGCAATATTAATTGATATTTTAAATCCCGAAAGAATAGTTATAGGAAGCGTATTTGAAAGAAGCGGAGAACTTTTAAAAGAGTCTATGGAAAATGTATTAAAAAAAGAATGCCTTAAAATTGCGTATGACAATTGCAAAATTGTTCCCGCAAAGCTCGGCGACAGTATAGGCGACTATGCTGCTATTGCGGTTGCGGCAATGGGTGCCGATTTGGAGAAAGAAAAAAATGATTGAAAAATTACATAAAACCAACGATATATTAAATATAAACTATGCGGTTTATTATCCCGATAATTTGGATATTAACAACAACACACTGCCGCTTTTGGTATATTTGCACGGTGCGGGTGAAAGAGGCAATAATTTTAACCATATATACAGACACGCCATACCGCGTCTTATAAAAAGCGGAAATGAATATAATGCCGTTGTATTGTGTCCGCAGTGTCCCGCAAAATATGTGTGGACAAATATAGTTGATAAAATAAAGAGCATTATTGATATATGTGTTAAAGAATACAACGTATTAAATGACAGAATTTGTATAACGGGTTCAAGTATGGGAGGCTTTGGCACTTGGTCAATGGGGCTTACATACCCAAACTATTTTTCAGGTATTGCTCCCGTTGCGGGCGGCGAAATGTCGTGGCGTGCTTTAAATTTAAAAAGCACACCCGTATATGCCGTTCACGGAAACAAGGATAATGTTGTACCCTATATTTATTCGCGTCTTATGACAGACAGCGTTAATGCGGCGGGCGGAAATGCAGAGTTAAAAATATTGGACGGTTACGGTCATAATGACGGTATAGAGTTTGCTTACGAAAAAACCGATATTATAAATTGGCTGCTAAAGCAAAGAAGAACGGTTTTTGACTATGTACCCGAAACTATGGAGGAATTATTTTAGTTGTTTTGGCTTTTTTTACAATTTTAGGGAGATACGGATATGGTTAACTATAATCAATTTAATGTTACAAAAAATGTTGCGTTTAATATTATGACGGCATTAAACTATTGCAAAGAAAACGGCGAGGATATGCTGTGTTTTGATGAAGGCGTTTATGTTGCGGACAGCAAAATGGCATCCGAACATTATTTCAGTATTTCAAATCATACCGACCCCGGGCTTAAAAGGATATGTTTTTTGCTTGACGGTTTTAAAAATTTTACAGTAGACGGCAAAGGCAGCACGTTTATATTTAAAGATATAATGATTGCCGCGGCTTTGCATAACTGTAAAAATGTTACTTTGAAAAATTTTAAATTTGAGTCTTTAAATACTCAAAACTGTCAGGCAAAAATTACGGAGTCGGGCAGCGATTGGTTTAAAATGCGTGTAACGGCAGGCTGTGACTGTTTTGTAAAAGACGGTGCTCTTTATGCCGGTGAAAAAGACGGCGAAAACCAAAAACTGCGTTATTTTATTGAATGTGACGCGAATACGGGCAAACTTGTTTCAAATGCGGCCGATTATTTTTTTGAAAAACAAGAGTATGCTCTTAAATTCAGCGAAACGGCACATAACCATATTTGGGTTAAAGGATGCAAACGCAAAGTTGTTGAGGGCAACACAATTGTATTTGCTTCTCAAACAAGAAAAGCGTGCGGCATATTAATTGATGAAAGTTTAAATACCGCAATTGAAAACGTAACACTGTACAGCGGAATAGGAATGGGAGTAATTGCACAAAACAGCGATACCGTATCGGTTACAAATTTAAGTACAAAACTTAAAGACAACAGAGCATATTCCATAAATGCCGACGGAACGCATTTTGTGCATTGCAAGGGTAAAATTCATATAAAAAATTCATACTTTGAAGGTCAGCTTGACGACGCTTTAAATGTGCACAGTATTTATTTAAAAGTTGTATATAAAGCAAGCAATTTTGTAATAGCAGAGTTTGGACATTATCAAACCGTGGGTATTGAGTTTATAAAAAAAGGCAGTAAGGTAAATACCGTTGACGCGGCAACTCAACTGCCCAAACATCAATATACGGTAACCGATGTAAATTATATTAATTTAAATTTTGTAAAAATTACGTTTAAAGAAAGCACGGATAATATAAAAACGGGAGATTTACTTGATGAAGTTTCGTATAAGCCCGATGTTATTTTTGAAAATTGCATTGTAAAAAACAACCGCGCAAGGGGAATATTAATTGCTTCGGGAGGAAACACGTTAATAAAAAACAATTATTTTTCAACA
>USKN01000001.1 GCA_900555295.1 uncultured Eubacteriales bacterium | reverse complement strand
TGATGAATTTTTTATATCGTACGGTGCGGCACTTTGCATTATAGGTATAGTAAACGTTGTAAAATACCGAAAAATATTATTGTCGGACGATTTAATCAAAAAGCAAATGATTAACGAAACCGACGAAAGAAATATTTCTATTTGGAAAGAGGCACGCGCGTTTACTTTTAATGTAACGGTATTTTTGCTGGGTATTGGGGTTGTTGTTTTGTACTTTTTAAAAATGAAGTATGAGGCGTCAATAATTTGTTACGTAATGTGCATACAGGTAGTTGTGTATTGGATTATATACAGGTATTTTCAGCATAAAAGGTGAATATGCTTTATACGACAGGCAAAAGAGGAATATTGGTTTAACTCCTCTCTTGCAAAAAAACTATTTATGTTTACCTATAAATTTTTCGTACCATACCATATTGTACCAACGGCCGAATTTGTAACCGCATTTGCGTAAAGTACCTACACGGCGGTAACCCAAATGCTTGTGAAATTGTGCGCTGTTTTTGTCTAAATATTCATCATCACGCTCGGGGTAGGCAATGCACGCATAAACATTTAAAATGTTTTGCTCTTTAAGCCGTCTTTCAAGCTCGGTATAAAGCATTTTGCCTATACCGTGTTTTTTCATATCTTGTTTTATGTATATAGATACTTCAACCGACCAATCGTATGCGGCGCGGTCTTTAAATACGCTTGCCTAATACATACGGTTCATATATTTTTAAAAGTTGCCGTGCATCGTGTATATTTGCATTGCGTATGTTTATATTCATTTTTTAACGCTTCTTTCAATATAATCTATTACATCTTTTGGGTTATCAAAAACTCCTATAATGTCTAATGTGCTGTGCAGCATAAACCCGTTATCGGCAGTGTTTTTAAGCATTTTTATAAGTGCATTAAAATAACCGTTTGTGTTGAGTATTGCAATCGGCTTTGTGTGTCTGCCCAGGTTCTTTAGAGTGTACATTTCAAAAAATTCATCAAATGTACCCAACCCGCCCGGAGTCATAATAAATGCGTCGGAGTTATCTTCCATTATTTGTTTACGCTCACGCATTGTGTCACAGCGTATTAACTCGCTTGCTTTATCAAAAAGTATTCCGTCGCCGTTAAAAAAATACGGTACTACCGATGTTACTTTGCCGCCGCTTTTACTTACACCGCGTGCAACCGCTCCCATAAGACCGTTTGCACCGCCGCCAAATATAAGCGAATGTCCCGTTTTACCCATAATTTCGCCAAGCTGTTCACCGGCTTGTATGTAACTGTTGTCAATTGTGTTGCTTGCCGCTCCGTATACGCATATGTTCATAATTGCTTTGTCTCCTTTGTAAAAATGTTATTAAGTATAATGTACAATGTATTTTAATATTTGTCAAGTGAAAATATACATATCCTCCCAAAAAAATCCGTCGGGCATATAAAAACATACCCGACGGAAAGAAAAGGGACAAAATTTAGAAAGTTATAAAATCAAATAAATTAATATGTAATTGATTTATGACTGCTTGAACTTTCAACGGTTGAGCCGTCCTGTGCATAATGGTCGGAATATACATCAACATAATCGACGTCTTTAACGGGTACATTGATTGAGGTTTTTTAACGTTTTTTCACATCATCAGTCATCTTGCGATGACAGCTTCCCCTCCAAGGTGAAGTCTTGATTATGCGCAAGTTTAAACTTTCTTTTATTAAATATTAAAAACAGCAATATTTGCAATGGTATAGAACAACATATACCATTGTATTTTTTTTGTTTAAGATATAAAATGTACTCACAAGGAGATGATTATATGTTTGCATACTCGGCATTTGCCGACGAAATATCACCTGATTTGAAAGAGCAAATCAGTGTGCTTAAAAAATACGGTATTAATCATATTGAGGCTCGCGGAATAGACGGAAAGAATATATCCGATTACACTATAAGCGAGGCGAAAGAAAAGAAAAAAATACTTGACGATAACGGTTTTAAACTTTCGGCGCTTGGTTCGCCAATAGGCAAAATAAATATTGACGATCCGTTTGAAAAAGAGCTTGATAAGTTTAAAAACACAATTGAACTTGCGCATACGCTTGAAACAAAGTATATAAGAATGTTCAGCTTTTTTATGGATACAAACAACGCGGCACAATATCGCGATGAAGTATTAAACAGATGGGCAAAATATATTGACGTGGCAAAGGGCAGCGGCCTTGTTTTACTTCACGAAAACGAAAAAGAAATTTACGGCGATACCGCCGACAGATGTGTGGATTTACTTGAAACGCTCAACTGTGATTATGTAAAGGCAACATTTGACCCGGCAAACTTTGTGCAGTGCGGTGAAGATACAATAGAATGTTTTAAAAAACTTAAAAACCATATAGAATATATGCATATTAAAGACGCATATACAAAAGACGGATATGTAGTACCGGCAGGCGGCGGTGACGGAAATGTGGAATACATTTTAACAGAGCTTAAAAATATGGGTTGGAGCGGATTTTTATCGCTTGAACCGCATTTGGGCGATTTTGTGGGATTTGCCGGCCTTGAGCGCGACGCGGCAAAAAAACAAACCAAAAGCGGCCCCGAGCTGTTTGACATTGCATATAATGCGCTCGATACCATTGTTAAAAAAATTAACGCATAGGAGTGGTTTATATGGTAAAATTTGCTGTGCTTGGGTGCGGACGGATATCGGCTGTTCATCTTGACGCTGTGGATAAGGCAAAAAATGCATACCTTGCCGCAGTATGCGATATTAACGAGGAAAAGGCAAAGAAAAAATCAAGCCGGTATAATGTACCGTATTATACCGACCTTGAAACAATGCTTACATCGGTAAAACCCGATGTTGTAATTATAGGCACACCCAGCGGTATGCACGGCGAACACGCAAAAATATGCGCCCGTCACGGTGTAAATGTTTTATGCGAAAAACCGCTTGAAATTACAAAACAAAAGCTTGACGATATGATTGACGTATGCCAAAGGTGCGGTGTAAAGCTTGGCGGAATTTTTCAGCGGCGAACATATACCGGTGCGCTTATTACAAAAGACGCAATCGACAGCAATAAATTGGGCAAGCTTATTTTATGCGACGGATATTTTAAGTATTCGCGCACACAGGAATATTATGATTCCGACGCGTGGCGCGGCACTTGGGAACTCGACGGCGGAGGAGCGCTTATGAATCAATGTATTCACGGCATAGATATGCTTATAATGCTATGCGGAGATATTGAAAGTGTAAATGCAAAATGCGAAACAAAAGCACGCAATATAGATGTGGAGGACACCGCAGTTATTATTGTTAAGTTTAAAAACGGCGCAATAGGCGTAATTGAGGGTACAACGTCGCTTGTAAGCGGTAATGAAACTATATTTAACATAAACGGAACGTTGGGCAGTATTACATTTGGCGACAGCGAAATAAAAGAGTGGATTGTGAACGGCGGCACAAAGCCTAAAGCGTACAGTGACACACTCGGAGGTAAAAACTGTGCTTGGCAGAGTGTAAGCGACGGCCACAGACTGCTTGTGGAAAATATGGCGGACGCTGTTTTATTTAACACGCCCGTTTTAATACCGCCCAATGAGGCACGAAAAGCAGTAGATGTAATACTTGCCATATATAAATCGGCAAAATTAAATAAAGAGGTGGAAGTATAATGATAAGAGCAGGAATAATAGGTATAGGTAATATGGGAAGCGCGCACGCAAATCATATTTTTGACGGATTGGTTAAAAATATGACTCTTGCGGCTGTATGCGATATAAACCCCGACAGAATTAAATGGGCAAAAGAGCGTTTTAGTGACAAAGTGCAGTATTTTGATAATTCGGACGAGTTTTACAAGCACTCCGATTTAATTGATTTGGTAATAATTGCCACACCGCACTATTCGCACTCACCGCTTGCAATTGAGGGCTTTAAGCACAATTTACACGTGCTTACCGAAAAACCGGCGGGCGTTTACACAAAACAGGTACGTGAGATGAACGAGGCGGCCGAAAAATCCGATAAAAAGTTTTTTATAATGTACAATCAGCGTACAAACTGTGTATACAGAAAATTGCGTGACTTGGTTAAAAGCGGCGAACTCGGCGATTTAAAACGTATGGTATGGATAATCACCAATTGGTACAGACCGCAAAGCTATCACGACAGCAGTTCGTGGAGAAGTTCGTGGGCAGGCGAAGGCGGCGGAGTGCTTTTAAATCAAGACCCGCACCAGCTTGACCTTTGGCAGTGGATAGTGGGAATGCCCAAAAGATTAAGAGGTTTTGCAAGTTTTGGAAAATACTACAATATAGAAGTAGATGATGATGTAACAATATATGCGGAGTACGAAAACGGCATGACAGCGTCGTTTATTACATCAACGGGTGAAACACCGGGAACAAACCGTCTTGAAATATCGGGTACAATGGGTAAAGTAGTTGTAGAGGACGACAAAATTACATTTTGGCGCAACAGATGCGACGAACGCGAGTTTAACCGCACTTGGAAAGGTGGTTTCGGCAATCCTGAAGTATGGAAATGCGAGGTTCCCACAGACGGTAAAAACGAACAGCACGTTGGAATACTCAACAATATTGTTGATGTTATTGAAAACGGTGCACAGCCTATAGCAGAGGGCAAAGAGGGTATAAACGGTCTTACAATTTCAAATGCGGTTCACCTTTCTGCCTGGACGGACAGTTGGGTTGAACTCGATAAGCTTGATGAGGACCTTTACTACAATATGCTTCAAGACAAAATTAAAAATTCAACATTTAAGAAAAATGCAACCGCAAACGTTACTTTAGACGTTACGGGCACACACTGATTTTAATTAACGGGCAAGAAAAATTTTAAGCAATTTAGGTTTAAATTTCTCTTGCCTGTTTTTTATTTTTTTGTTTTTTTATAAAAATCGCGATTTGTGTATATAATATAATTGACAAAAAACGCGGTTTGTGTTAAAAAACAGATAACCTCCCGCTTTATATGGCAATGTATTTGTAAAAACACAAAAACACACTTATAACAAAAAAGCCGCCTTTAAAGGCGGTATTTTGTGTTATAAGCAATTTAAAAACGGCTCAATTATGCAATTTTGTTAAGCTTTACAGCAATTTGAGCTTTTTTTCTTGCAGCTGTGTTTTTGTGTATAACACCTTTTGCAACTGCTTGGTCAATTCTTTTAAATGCAAGTTTGCAAGCTTCTGCTGCAGCAGCTGCGTCTGAATTTGCAACACATTCTTCAAATTTTTTAATGCAAGTTTTAAGATTTGATTTTATCATTTGGTTTCTCAATGTTTTTGTTTTGATAACCTTAACTCTTTTTTTTGCAGATTTAATATTAGGCATTAATTTCACCTCCAATAAATACATAATTAGTCAATTTAAACTTATTGTACCACACACTCGGGCAAAAATCAAGTTTTTTTTTGCTTTTTTTAAACTTTTGTTAATTTTTCTCTATTTTATCATAATACAGCCCGTCTTTGCGTGATTGTTTGTAAATTTTTAAGATATGACGGGGGATAAAAATTCTGTATCGGGATAATTACCGTCAAGGTATTTTTCTATATCGGCATCACTTATTACACAATCTATTTGCCGAATATTGCATAGCTTATATGCCGAAAAGTGGTTAATTTTGCTGCTGTCGCACAAAAACACCTTTTTTTCGGCATTTTTTATCATAAGTTTGCGCGGTGTAATTTCATTTTCAAAACAATCGTACAAATTGCCATCCTTTGCAAGCGACTGCACCGAAAAAAAGCATATGTCGGCGTGATACGATATAATCATTTGTTCGGTATGTGTTCCCACAAAACAAGCTCGGTTTTCGGGGTTAAGCTTTCCGCCCGTTAAGTATGAATTAATATTGTACTCGGCGCAAATACTCATACTTGCAAGTCCGTTTGTAATAACCGTTATATCCTTTTTGTTTTTTAAGTATTCAATCATAAAATATGTGCTTGTGGAACCGTCAAGAAATACAACATCGCCCTGTTTTACCATACCTGCCGCCAATTGTGCAACACACGCTTTTTCTTTTGTGTTTTTATGACTCCTTAAATAAAAGGGGATTTTTTTGTTTACCGATGATTTTAATTCCGCACCGCCGTAACTTCTTGTTACAAGACCCTCAAGCTCCAGCTTTTTTAAATCGCGCCTAATGCTTGACGGGCTTATGTGTATTTTTTGCGAAAGGTACTCTACCGTTACATAATTATTTTTTTGGAGTAAATTTAAAATTTCTTTTTCTCTTTCGTTTCCGTACATTTAAAGCCCTCCTTTGCACATTGTTGCGCATTTATCGCAAAAATATGCAAAAACTTTCTTTATTTTCGCCATTGTTGATTTTTATTGCTTATTTATTATATAATAAATTTAACAATTTGTAAAGAGGTGTAATTAAATATGTACGATGTAGCCATTATAGGCGGCGGAATTATAGGCGCCGTTACGGCAAGAGAGCTTACAAAATACAATGTAAGCGTTTGTGTGCTTGAAAAAGAAAATGATGTTGCGATGGGTGCAACCAAAGCCAATTCAGCAATTGTACACGCAGGTTTTGACGCAAAGCCGGGAACGTTAAAGGCAAAATACAATGTTCTCGGTTCGGAAATGATGAAAGATATTTGCGCGGAACTTGGTGTAAAATATAAAAACAACGGTTCTGTTGTTTTGGCATTTAACAATGACGACAAAAAAAGCATTTATGCTCTTTACGAACAGGGTATAGAAAACGGAGTAAAGGGTTTAAAAATTATTGACAGCGATGAGCTTAAAAAACTTGAACCCAATGTATCCGACAATGCAATATGCGCGCTTTATGCGCCGAGCGGTGCAATTGTTTGTCCGTATGAGTTGTGCATTGCCGCGGTCGGCAATGCAATGGATAACGGCGCGGATTTAAAACTGAATTTTGAAGTTACGGGCATTGAAAAAGAGGACGGATTTTTTAATATTATATCAAAAAGCGAAACTGTACGTGCAAAATACATTGTTAATGCGGCAGGTGTGTATACCGATAAAATTGCAGAGTTTGCGGGCGACAATTCGTTTAAAATACATCCACGGCGCGGCGAATACATATTGCTTGATAAAGAGTGCGGTACATATGTAAATCACACCGTATTTAAAGCACCCACAAAAATGGGAAAAGGAATACTTGTAACACCTACAGTTGACGGAAATCTTTTAACGGGGCCAACGGCGGTTGATATGGAGGACAAGCAAAACACCGAAACCACTGCCGAGGGTTTTTTCGATATAATAAAAGGTGCAAACGAGAGTGTAAAAAACGTACCGTACAATAAAACAATTACATCTTTTTGCGGTTTGAGAGCTGTGGGAGATACGGGTGATTTTATAATTAATTCACCCACGGAAAGATTTGTAAATGCGGCGGCAATAGAATCGCCGGGGCTTTCGTCATCACCCGCTATTGCCAAAGAAATTGTGTATATTTTAAAAGATTGCGGTCTTAAACTTACCGTAAACGAAAAATTTAACCCGATACGCAAACCAAATCATTTTTTTAAGGACGCAGATGTTGAGCAAAAAAACAATATAATAAAACAAGACCCGTCATACGGTAAAATAGTGTGTAGGTGTGAGAGCGTAACGGAGGGAGAAATTATTTACGCAATACGAACAAATCCCGGTGCGCGTGACGTTGACGGTATAAAGCGCAGAACCCGTTCGGGAATGGGACGGTGTCAGGGCGGTTTTTGCCTGCCGTATGTATGCGAAATATTATCGCGGGAGCTTAATATACCGTTTGCAAGTGTTACAAAGTGCGGTAATAATTCGCCAATTGTAACGGGCAATACAAAGGAGGATTTTTAAATGACGGATTTGGTTATTATAGGCGGCGGCCCCGCCGGAATGAGTGCGGCGGTTGCGGCATATGAGAGCGGAATAAAAGATATATTAATTTTGGAACGCGACGAGCATTTGGGCGGAATTTTACAGCAATGCATACATAACGGATTTGGACTTCATAAATTCGGCGAAGAACTTACAGGTCCCGAATATGCCGAAAGATACCGTAAAAAAGTTGAAGAATACAATATCCCGTTTAAGCTTAATACTATGGTTATAGATATAGACGGCAACAAGGTTGTTACGGCAACAAACGAGGCGGACGGAGTTTTTACCGTAAAGGCAAAAGCAATTATTCTTGCAATGGGCTGCCGTGAGCGTTCAAAGGGCGCATTAAACATTGCAGGCAGCCGTCCCGCAGGCATATACAGTGCCGGTACCGCACAAAAGCTTGTTAATATGAAAGGGTTTATGCCGGGCAAAGAAGTTGTTATTTTGGGTTCGGGCGATATAGGTCTTATTATGGCGCGACGTATGACATTGGAGGGTGCCAAAGTTTATGCCGTATGTGAACTTATGCCGTATTCGGGCGGTTTGGCAAGAAATATTGAACAGTGTCTTAACGATTTTAACATACCGCTTAAATTAAGCCATACAGTTGTAAAAATTCACGGGAACAGAAGAGTTGAAGGTGTAACGATTGCCGAGGTTGACAAAAACCGCAAGCCGATACCCGCTACCTTTGAGTATATACCTTGCGATACACTTCTTTTGTCGGTAGGTTTAATACCTGAAAATGAGCTTTCCAAAAGCGCCGATATTAAATTAAGCCGAGTTACCAACGGTGCTGTTGTGGATCAAAACAGGCAAACATCGCAGCAGGGCATTTTTGCATGCGGAAATGTTTTGCACGTTCACGATTTGGTTGACTATGTATCGGAGGAGGCGGAAATTGCCGGCAGAGCGGCGGCGGAATATATTAACGGCAATTGCGGTAATCGGTGCGAAATACCTGTTGAAACAGACGGAAAAATTCGTTACACGGTACCGCAAACAATAACCGAGAAAAAGGATATAACGGTTTATTTCAGAGTTTCGGACGTGTACAAAAACGTAAAAATAAATGTGT
Organism: uncultured Eubacteriales bacterium; assembly: GCA_900555295.1. GTDB lineage: Bacteria > Bacillota > Clostridia > UMGS1810 > UMGS1810 > UMGS1810. Next base: position 36,801 of record USKN01000001.1, on the reverse strand, counting down.
ACAGCGGCAATGAAAAAATATTTTCAAAAAAGAAATTAAAGGTTGCGCCGGGCGAAATGGAAAGCATTACATTAAAGGCAGATACGTTTAAGGACGCAAAAAACCTTACATTCGGATTGGAGGAGATTGTATGAAAAGAAGTTTAACTTGCATATGCTGTCCTCTTGGCTGCAATATAAGCGTTGAGTTTGACGGCGGAAAAATATTGAATATTTCGGGATATACCTGCAGAAGAGGTATGGAATATGCAAAAAACGAATGTACCAATCCCGTAAGATGTGTAACGTCAACGGTTAAAACGGCAAGCGGTGTACCCGTTCCCGTAAAAACCGATAAGCCTATACCGAAAGATAAAATATTTGAGTGTATGAAAATAATTAACAAAATTACTTTAAATACACCTGTTAAAACGGGCGATATTATTGCAAGGGATGTGTTTGGAAGCAATATTGTTGCCGCGTCAAATTCGTAAACAGGAGGTATATTATGAACATTGCAAAATTGTTAAAAGGGCGAAATTGTAATTGTGGAAAGGTACACAGCTGTAACATAAAAAAGGTTGTGATTAAACAGGGGGCAATAAACGAAATATATGATTTGGTATCGGAGTATAACAGCATTATTGTTGTAGCCGATAAAAACACGTACAAGGTATGCGGAAAGGATGTACAGTTACGGTTAAAAGAAAAACTGTCATCAAGTTTGATTTTTCAAGATGATTTATTAATACCTGACGAAAGCGCAATTGAAAGACTTAACAATGCAATTTCGGATAAAAATGATTTGGTATTGGGTGTAGGTTCGGGTGTAATTCAGGATTTATGCAAATACGTAAGCTTTAAAAGAAATCTGCCGTATTTTATAGTGGCTACCGCACCGTCAATGGACGGGTATGCGTCGGCAGGTGCGGCTATGATTACGGGTAATATGAAAGTTACGTATGACGCGCGTGTACCGCAAGCTATAATAGCCGATACGGATGTGCTTAAAAATGCGCCGATAGAAATGATTCAGTCGGGGTACGGCGATATAATAGGCAAACTGTCGTGTCTTAACGATTGGCGTTTGGCGGCGGAAGTAAACAACGAATACTTTTGTGAATATGTGTACAATTTAACAATGCAAATGACAGACAGTATTAAAAATGACGGAAGTTTGCTTGTTAAACGTGACCCCGAGGCAATAAAAAAACTTATGGAGGCACTTGTGGGTGTGGGAATTGCTATGGCATATGTCGGCAATTCCAGACCGGCATCGGGAAGTGAACATCATATGTCGCACTTTTTTGAAATTGTGGGTATTTTAAACAACGAACCGTATTTTATGCACGGTACCGATGTGGCATATTCAACGTTATGCACTTGCCGTATGCGTGAAGAAATATTAAAAATTGATATTCCCAAGCAAGCACAGCCGTTTAACCGTACAAAATGGGAGAGCAAAATTAAGTCTGTTTACACAATCGCCGCCGACAGCGTTATAGCGCTCCAAAATAAAGCGGGGGTATACAAATCGGATAAAATTACAGTGTATAAAAGCAAGTGGAACAATATACGCAAAATACTGTCCGATTCGCCAAAGGCTGACGAAATTCAAAAATACCTTGAAAGCGTGGGGCTTGATATAAATAATTTTGAAAAAATGTACGGAAAAGAAAAAATTGAAAATGCAAAATGGTTTGCCAAAGATTTAAAGGACAGATATTCGGTGCTTTGGCTTTACTATTGCCTTTTTTGCCGTCTTTAAAAATGTGAGGCAGACCAAATGATGAACAAATTAGAAAATTTTAAATTATTTTTGCTGGATATGGACGGCACAATATATCTCGATAACGATTTGTTTGACGGAACGGTTGATTTTCTCAAATACGTAAAAAGTATAGGCGGAAGGTATATTTTTTTAACGAACAATTCATCAAAAAGCGTGGATAAATACATTGAAAAACTTGCAAAAATGGGAATTGATGCAACCGGGAGCGATTTTTTGACATCAACGGACGCAACAGTTGTAAAACTAAAAAAAGATAATTTTAAAAAAATATATGCTTTGGGCACAAAATCATTTAAACAGCAGCTTGCAATGTCGGGACTTAATATCACCGATGAAATTTCGGACGGTATTGACTGTTTGTGTATGGGATATGATACCGAGCTTACGTACAAAAAACTTGAGGACGCGTGCAAACTTTTAAACAGAGATATTGCATATATTGCCACAAATCCCGATTGGGTATGCCCCACATATTACGGTTATGCACCCGACTGCGGCTCGGTAAGTAAAATGCTTGAAAGGGCAACGGGAAAAACACCGCAGTTTATAGGCAAACCCGAACCTGCAATGGCAGAACTTGCAATGAAAATGACGGGCTTTAAAAATAGTGAAACCGCTATTGTGGGTGACAGGCTCTACACGGATATTGCCTGCGGAGTAAATGCAAAAATCGGCACAATATTTGTACTCAGCGGCGAGGGAACAACAGCCGATATTGACAAGTATAAAATTTATCCCGATTTTATATTTAAAAATATACAAGAATTAAAAATAAAACTTGCTAAAGGAGATTGACTATTAATGATGTTTAGACGCAAAAAAACATGGATAACCTCGGCACATCAGGGTTTTGTAACCGACGGTATTCATTCTAACACATTGGCGGCATATGAGCTTGCCGCACAAAAGGGCGCCGATATGATAGAAACGGACGCAAGAATGACAAAAGACGGTGTTTTGATTGTAAACCACGATGCGGATATAAGGGGTTACAATAAAGACGGCAATGAAGTGACGTATATAATTGCAAATACCGATTACTCTGATATCAGAGAAATAAGTTTGCTTAAAAATAATGCAAACAAAAACAGAGTTCCAACTCTTAAAGAAACACTTGATATTGCATATAAAAAAGGAATGTGTATTAACATAGATTTAAAAGAGGGAATAAAGCACGCCGAGCAAATAGCAAATTTGGTTGTGCAGACAGGTATGAGGGGACGTACCGTATATGCAACCAACGGTGCGGGTGCAGAAGCTGTAAACTTAATTCTTACTATAGATCCCGATGCTAAATTTATAGACACAAAGCAAAATTATACAAAAGAGGCTTTAAAATCGGTAAAAGATTATCCGTCAAAGTGTTTTGTATATACCGGTGATTTTTCGGACGAAAATATAAAACAAATACGGTAAAGCGGCTGTATGCTTGCTGCAATTTCTTTAAACAAAGATAACGCAAAAGACGCATTTGTCCATCACCCCGATATGGCGGAATATCCTCACACAAGCGATTTTGTTGAAATAGAAAAAAACCTCTTTGATTTATAATTTTTTTGTGGTTGGCCAATATACAATTCATATTTTAATTTGTTTTACAAAATAACTTGTTTTATTGTTTTATATTGTATAGTCGTTTGAGTAGCTTTGTATTTGTTTATCCAAAATATCTTGCAGGGTTATTGCGTCGAGGTAATTGTTTATTACATCATATAACCCTTGCCATACATACAGCGTGGCGCACGTATTGCTGCGTACGCAAGTGTTTGGCGTGTGTTCAAGGCAGGGTACGGGCGACAGACTGCCCTCGGTAAGTCTTAATATTTTACCTAAAGTAAGTTTATCGGGGGATTGGGCAAGCTTGTACCCGCCTTGAAATCCTCTGTTTGTAATGAGTATGTCCGATTTATTAAGTATGGTAACAATTTGTTCCAAATATTTTTTTGATATACCCTGACGCTCGGCAACTTCTTTAAGTGCGACAAATTTTCCTTCGCCGTGCTCGGCAAGGTCAAGAAGCATTCTTACCGCATAACGTCCTTTTGTTGAAATTTTCATTTATACACACCTCAATTCATATTACTATAATAACATATATTTAGTAGGTTTTCAAGAGGCGATACATAAATTTGTGGTTTTTTATACTTTTTTTACACCTCGGGATTTAACTTTTTCTCAAGTATTAATACGGGAATTGCTATAATCATTGATATTAACGTAACATATCCGCTTGCCAACAAAAAATTAATTAATAATGAATACATACTTATCATCTCCTATAAGCATATTTTACATTATAAGCTGTACGTAAAAAAGGACACCTTGTCGAAAAATGTAAAAAAGTAGGATTTGTAATACATTATTTCAATAAGGTGTCCCATATTTAATTTTTTTGCCTAAGATGCTGTTCAACTAAATATCGGTTTTTACCGCTATTCCCTCATCGGCGGACTTAAATGCCGCCTCCATTACCTTTACAACTCTTAATGCCTGTTCGGGTTTTATTAAAAGTTCCTGTCCCTCAATAGCATTTACAAGCTGACGGTAAACAGGGTCGAGATTATCTTCAACATCTTTGGGTTCGGTTAATTCAATTTCTTCAATCGACGCGGGATTGCGCGGCGCCATTGTTTTTGTGGGTCCTGCTTTTGTATAAACAATTTCGTCCGTCCACTCATTATCTTCGGCAATTTTGCGTACAATACGTCCCGTTCCGTCCCAATCGGTTACAATCATTGTGCCTTGCGTACCGAGAACGTAAAAACGGGGGTGCGTTATAAAGTTGTTTGTGGAAACTTCAATATGCGCCGTAAGACCGCTTTCAAATGTCATTGTCAGTCTGAAGTTATCATCAACTTCCGGGTATTGTATTTTATACATTTTGCAAAATACATTTACAACTTTTTCGTTTACCATATACATCATTTGGTCTATAAGGTGAACTCCCCAATCAAACATCATACCGCCGCCAAGTCTTTTAAGAGTTCTCCAGCCCGTCGGCATACCGCGTGAGCCTTCAACGCGCGATTCTATTACATAGGGCTTGCCTATAAGTCCTTTGTCTATATTTCTCCAAACATTTATAAAATCACGGTTAAAACGTCTGTTTTGGTCTATTGTAAATATCTTATTGCATTTTTTTGCGGTATCTATAATTTCTTCAAGTTCGGTGTGAGTTATGGTTACGGGTTTTTCGCATATAACGTGTTTACCTGATTTTAGCGCCTCAATTGCAAGTTCTTTATGTACTTCATTTGTTGTTGCAACAAGCACAATGTCAATATCGCTGTCGGCAAACAATGCTTCTTTTGACGGGTATGCGGTAAAGCCCATTTCTTTTGCCGCAGTAAGACGCGCGTCGTTTATATCGTACACACCCTTTATTTTAACGGGGACATTACCTTTTGACAGCTGTTTTACGTGATTGCCCGCCATACCGCCGAAACCTATTATTCCGAGATTGTATATTTTTGTGTTTACGCCCACCACATTTCGCCTGCTTTCTCGTATATTAAAACTTCTTTTAAAAACGCAATGGCTTTTTCAAGACCCTCTTTTGGACTCATAAGTCCGTCTTCGTGTTCAATGCTTATTGCACCGTTATATCCAACCATTTGAAGTGTGCTTATCATATCGTTCCATTCACTTTTTGAGTGACCGTATCCAACGGTTCTGAATACCCACGAACGGTTAAGTGTATCACCGTAGCTCTTTGTGTCGAGAACTCCGTTTACCTGCGTATTTACATCAATTTTTGTATCTTTTGCGTGGAAATGATAAATGGCATTTTCTTTACCGAGCTTTTTAATTGCCTCGGCAGGCTTTATTCCCTGCCAGAAAAGATGGCTCGGGTCAAAGTTTGCGCCTATTATATCGCCAACCGCCGCACGCAGTTTTAAAAGTGTTTCGGGGTTGTACACCATAAATCCGGGGTGCATTTCAAGCGCAATTTTTTTAATGCCGTGTTGTTTTGCAAATTCAACTTTGTTTTTCCAAAACGGAATAAGTACTTCGTTCCATTGCCATTCAAGAATTTGTAAAAAGTCTTGAGGCCAGGGGCAGGTAACCCAATTGGGGTATTTGCTGTCGGGGCAGTCGCCCGGGCAGCCCGAAAAACCTATAATTGTGTCAATGCCCATTTTTTCGGCAAGTAAAATTGCATTATCCAAATCTTCTTCATATTGAGACGCAATTTCTTTGTTGGGGTGAATATAATTGCCGTGTGCCGCAAGCGCACATATTTTCAAGTTGATTTCTTTGAGCAGATTTTGCAAATTATTGATTTTTTCGGGATTATCTAAAAAATCTTTGGCATCGCACAATACTTTTCCGGGATATCCGCCCACGCCGAGCTCTACACTGTCAACGCCGAGCGTTGACAAATATCTTAATGCTTTTTCAAGTCCCATTTGATTTAAAACGGGTGACATTACCGCTAATTCCATAATATGTATACCTCCGTATATTGTTATTTAATAAGTTATTTATATTATATCAGCTATAAATCGGATGTCAACAATAATTTTGACATTTATTTGCACAATATTGATTTTTGTAAAAACATCTTGACTTAATTTATATATTAATGTAAAATATCAGTATTATGAATGGGGGACATAATTATGGCAGGCAAAAGCAATTACAAACACACATTATACAGCTGTTTTGCGGCATATATAACAAGCGCGGTAATAAACAACTTTGTACCGCTTTTGTTTTTTACGTTTCAAACGGTTTATAAAATTACAACGGCACAGCTCGGGTTTCTTGTATCGCTTAATTTTATAATACAAATGTTTGTGGATTGGCTCGGCTCAAAAATTGCCGATAAATTCAACTATCGCAAAATAATAATAACGGCGCTGTGCGCGTCAGCCTTGCGGTGCTGCCTGCGGTTATGGCAAACAAACTCCTGTCATTAACCGTTGCGGTTGTCTTTTACGCAATGGGTTCGGGTATGATAGAGGTTATTGTAAGTCCTATGACCGAGGCGCTGCCCACAAAAAACAAAGATACGGTAATGAGCCTTATGCATTCCTTTTATTGCTGGGGGCAAATGCTTACGGTGTTGTCGAGCACACTGTTTTTTTCGGTTTTCGGTATACAAAAGTGGCATTATCTTGCAGCCTTGTGGGCAATTGTTCCCGTATGTACCGCAATATCGTTTATAGGTGCGCCTATATATACGCTTGACAGTTCAAAATCCGATGAGCTTAAAATGTCCAAACTTATAAAAAGCAAGGCATTTTTATTGTTTGCACTTCTTATGGTATGCTCGGGTGCGTCGGAACTCGGTATGTCGCAATGGGCGTCGTATTTTGCCGAAACGGGACTTAAAGTTTCAAAAACAGTCGGAGATTTGCTCGGGCCTTGTATGTTTGCGCTTTTTATGGGGCTTTCAAGGGTATTTTATGCCAAATTCGGAGCAAATTTAAATTTAATAAAATTTTTAAAGTACAGCGCGGTTTTGTGCGTTATAGGCTACGGTACGGCAACATTAATTCCCAACCCCGTTATGGGGCTTTTGGGCTGTGCAATGTGCGGTATGTCGGTAGGGCTTATGTGGCCGGGCATTTTAAGCCTTTCGTCATCGGTTATGCCCGGGGCGGGCGCTTCGCTTTTTGCCATACTTGCTATGTTTGGAGATATAGGCTGTTTTTTGGGTCCCGAAACGGTATCTGTGGGTGCGTCGTTTTTAACGCTTAATTCGTCGCCCATTAAGGCAGGGCTTTTGTGCGCAGTTGTTTTTCCTTCCGTAATGCTTGTTTGTATTAAGTTTTTAGAGCGAAATATAAATAAAATATACGAAAAAAATTAAAATTTAACTGTGAAATGAATATAACATTTATATGTTCATATTGACAAAACGTATATAAAGGTAGTATTATTGTATAAAACGGTTTATTATCCGTCGGTAGAATTTATTGGGAGGAATAATAAAATGGGTTTAACACTTACAGAAAAAATTTTAAAAGCTCACGTAGTTGACGGCGAGTTTAAAAAAGGAAATGAAATAGGAATACGAATAGATCAAACTCTTACTCAAGACGCTACAGGGACAATGGCATATCTTGAATTTGAGGCAATGGGAATACCCCGCGTTAGAACCGAACGTTCGGTTGCATATATAGATCATAATACACTTCAGTCGGGATTTGAAAATGCCGACGACCACCGTTTTATAGGCTCTGTGGCAAAAAAACACGGCATATATTTTTCAAGACCGGGTAACGGAATTTGCCACCAGGTTCACCTTGAACGTTTCGGTGTGCCGGGTAAAACATTAATTGGTTCAGACAGCCATACGCCTACAGGCGGCGGCTTGGGTATGATCGCCATAGGCGCAGGCGGACTTGATGTTGCCGTTGCAATGGGCGGAGGAGCATATTATATAACATATCCCAAAATTGTTAAAGTTAATTTAACGGGTAAATTAAATCCTTGGGTTTCGGCTAAAGACGTTATTTTGGAAGTGTTGAGAAGAATAAGCGTTAAAGGCGGAGTGGGCAAGGTTATGGAGTATTGCGGCGAGGGTGTAAAAACTCTTTCGGTGCCCGAACGTGCCACAATTACAAATATGGGTGCGGAGCTTGGAGCAACTACTTCAATTTTCCCGTCCGACGAAGTTACAAAAGAATTTTTAACGGCGCAAAAACGCGGCGATGTATGGCAGCCGCTTGCGGCAGATGATGACGCTGTGTATGATGAGCAGATAGATATTGACCTTTCAAATCTTGAACCGCTTGTTGCATGTCCTCATTCGCCCGATAACGTAAAACGTGCAAGCGAGCTTAAAAATATGAAAATAGACCAGGTATGTATAGGTTCCTGCACAAACAGTTCGCTTACCGATATGTTAAAAGTTGCGCATATTTTAAAAGGCAAAACCGTACACCCCGACGTATCGCTTGCAATTGCCCCGGGTTCAAAGCAAGTTCTTAATATGCTTGCCGAAAACGGTGCGCTTGCTATAATGATAGACGCGGGCGCAAGAATACTCGAAAGCGCTTGCGGTCCTTGTATAGGTATGGGGCAGTCGCCAAACTCAAAGGGAATATCGCTTAGAACATTTAACCGTAACTTTGAGGGCAGAAGCGGAACAAAAGACGGACAGATTTATTTGGTATCGCCCGAACTTGCGGCAATATCGGCGGTAAACGGATATCTTACAGACCCGCGTGATATAGGCGAAATGCCCGAATTTAAAATACCGAAAGAATTTACAATCAACGATAATATGATAGTACCTCCGGCGGACGAAAAGGATGCCGATAAGGTTGAAATTCTGCGCGGACCCAACATTAAACCTTATCCCCAAACAAGCGAGCTTGAAAACAAAATCGAGTGCGAGTGTTCGCTTAAATGCGGTGACAATATAACAACCGACCATATTATGCCGGCAGGTGCAAAAATACTTCCTTTACGTTCAAATATACCTGCAATAAGCGAGTATTGCTTTACGGTATGCGATACCGATTTCCCCGCAAGAGCCAAAAAGCTCGGCAAAAGTATAATAGTCGGCGGAGTAAATTACGGACAGGGTTCGTCAAGAGAACATGCCGCGCTTGCACCTCTTTATCTCGGTGTTAAAGCGGTTGTTGTAAAATCTTTTGCAAGAATACACCGTTCAAACCTTATAAATGCCGGAATACTTCCGCTTACATTTAAAAACGAAAGCGATTACGACAAAATTAATCTCGGCGACAGTTTATGCCTTGATAATCTTGACGATTGCATAGAAAACGGCAAAGACATTGTTTTGGAAAACAAAACAAACGGAGAAAAAATTGAGTGCGTATGCGATTTGAGCGAACGCGCAAAACAAATTATTAAGGCCGGCGGATTGTTGGACTTTACAAAACAAGCGCTTAATAACTAACATACAGGAGTTGATTTAAATGCAGAAAATAGCAATGAAAACGCCTCTCGTTGAGATGGACGGCGACGAAATGACAAGAGTAATATGGAAAATGATTAAAGATATTCTCATTTTGCCGTATGTTGATTTAAAATCGGAATATTATGATTTGGGACTCGAACACAGAAACGAAACCGACGATAAAGTAACGGTTGATTCCGCGGAGGCAACAAAAAAATACGGTGTTGCGGTTAAATGTGCTACAATTACCCCAAATGCCGACAGAATGACAGAGTACAATTTAAAAGAAATGTGGAAATCGCCCAACGGTACAATTCGTGCCATACTTGACGGAACGGTGTTCCGCGCGCCTATTACGGTAAATGGCATTACTCCGTATATACCCACTTGGACAAAGCCTATTACAATAGCGCGTCACGCTTATGGCGATGTATATAAAAACACCGAAATGCAAGTGCCCGAAGGCTCAAAATGCGAGCTTGTATGCACAATGGCGGACGGTGCCGAAAAAAGAGAAGTAATTCACACATTTAACGGTACGTCGGGCATTATACAGGGACTTCACAATACAGATAAGTCAATATCGAGCTTTGCACGCTGCTGCTTTAATTATGCGCTCGATACAAAACAGGATTTGTGGTTTGCAACAAAAGATACCATTTCAAAGAAATATGACCACAGATTTAAAGATATTTTCAGAGAAATATTTGAAAACGAATATAAAGATAAATTTGAAAAAGCAAATATAGAGTATTTCTATACGCTTATAGACGACGCCGTTGCAAGAGTAATTCGCTCCGAGGGCGGATATATTTGGGCTTGCAAAAACTATGACGGCGATGTGATGAGCGATATGGTTGCAACGGCATACGGCTCTCTTGCAATGATGACAAGCGTGCTTGTATCACCCGACGGAGTATACGAGTATGAGGCGGCTCACGGCACGGTTCAGCGCCATTATTACAAACATCTTAAAGGCGAAGAAACATCAACAAATTCAGTTGCAACAATTTTTGCCTGGTCTGGTGCGTTTAGAAAACGCGGAATGCTTGACGGACTTGATGAACTTGTAAAATATGCCGATTTGCTTGAAAGGGCAACAATAGAAACAATAGAGAGCGGAGTTATGACGGGCGATTTGTATTTGCTTTCAACTTTGGAAAACAAAAAGAAAGTTAATACACGTGATTTTTTGGTTGCTGTTGGAGAAAGACTTGCAAAAATGTTGTAATTTTTGCTAGAAAACGTTTTTACGGACTTAATTTTTGAATAAATATTGTACCGACAATTCATAAAAGTTACAAAATATTCACAAAAAACAATTAAAGCTATTGACAAAACGTGCATAATATCTTAAAATTACGTTAAAATTAATATTGCGAAATTAAAAAAATGTGTCACACAATATTAATTAAACAAAAAAAGGAGAGGATTTAAATGAAAAAGTTTTTAGCATTATCGGTTGCGGCTATGCTTACTGTAATGAGTTTTGCAGGTTGCTCCCAAAAAGACACTGCAGGCAAAACAGAAAAAAATGACGGAAATTCGTCCGAATTGCTAATCGGTGGAATAGGTCCTTTAACAGGTGCGGCTGCATCATATGGTATAGCAGTTAAAAACGGTGCAGAACTTGCAATTGACGAAATTAATGCCGCAGGCGGAGTAAACGGTATTAAACTTAAACTTGATTTTCAGGACGATGAACACGACGCCGAAAAATCGGTTAACGCATATAACACACTTCTTGATAAGGGTATGAAAGTACTTATGGGAACAGTTACGAGCGTACCTTGCGTTGCTGTATCGGCAAAATCGGCAGAGGATAATATCTTTCAGATTTCACCGTCGGCATCGGCAGTTGACTGTGTTGCAAACGACAATGCATTCAGAATTTGTTTCAGCGATCCCGACCAGGGTTCAGCATCGGCTCGTTATATCGCAGAAAATAATATAGCAAAAAAAGTTGCCGTAATTTATAACAGCTCTGATGTATATTCATCTGGTATTTACGAAAAATTTGCATCGGAAGCACAGACACAGGGTATAGAAATTACAACTGCACAGGCATTTACAAAAGATTCGGCAACAGACTTTACCGTACAAATTCAAAAAATTAAAGAAAGCGGAGCAGAACTTGTGTTTCTCCCAATTTATTACCAGGAAGCCGCTTTAATACTTACACAGGCAAATAAAGCAGGTCTTGAAACAAAATTCTTTGGCTGCGACGGTCTTGACGGACTTATAGGTCAGCTCGACGATAACGCGTCTTTGGCAGACGGTGTAATGCTTTTAACACCTTTTGCACCTGACGCAAAAGACGAAGCAACACAAAAGTTTACAGCCGCTTATAAAGAAAAATTTAAGGAAGTTCCTATTCAGTTTGCGGCAGACGCATATGACGCTATTTACACAATTAAAACCGCAATGGAAAAAGCAGATATTAAAGACGCGTCAATCAGCGCAAGCGACCTTTGCGATAAACTTAAAGCCGTTATGACCGAAATTACCGTTGAAGGTGTTACGGGAACAATGAATTGGTCCGAAACAGGCGAACCTACAAAAGAGCCTAAAGCTATGGTTATAGAAAACGGTGCTTACAAAGCAATGTAAGTCAAATTATACCTGATTTAAACATTGTTTAAACAACGATTATAATCAGAAATTTAAAGGAAAATTACAAATTAGGCTATTAAATTTTTAATAGCCTAATTGTGTTTTTTGTTTTTTCATTTAAAAGTCTTTTACAGAGGAGCAAAAGAATATGAATTTTTTATCTTATATGGTAACCGGAATAAGTCTTGGAAGCATATATGCACTTATAGCACTCGGTTACACAATGGTTTACGGCATTGCCAAAATGCTTAATTTTGCTCACGGGGATATTATTATGGTAGGCGGATATGTGGTATTTACCGCAGTATCAACACTGCATTTTCCTGTGTGGACAGCAATTATATCGTCAATTATTGTGTGCGTGGTACTTGGTGTGCTTATAGAAAAAATAGCATATAAACCGCTAAGAAATTGCTCGCCGCTAACAGTGCTTATTACCGCAATAGGCGTAAGCTATTTCCTGCAAAACCTTGCACTTTTAATTTTCGGTTCTGCCGCAAGAAGTTTTAATTCGGTTGTTCCTCATTTTTCTATAGGAAACGAAATACGTATCACCGGCGAAACCATAGTAACCGTTGTGGTAACGGTTATTATAATGGCGGCGCTTACACTTTTTGTAAACAAAACCAAAACGGGCCGCTCAATGCAGGCTGTATCCGAAGATAAAGGTGCGGCACAGCTTATGGGTATAAATGTAAACCGTACAATTTCGGTAACATTTGCAATAGGTTCGGCACTTGCCGCCGTAGCAAGTATACTTCTTTGTTCAACATATCCGCAAATCAGCCCTTATACAGGCGCAATGCCCGGTATTAAAGCGTTTACCGCGGCGGTTTTCGGCGGTATAGGCAGTATTCCCGGTGCAATGGTTGGCGGTGTGTTACTCGGAATTATAGAAAGTTTAAGCAAAGCGTATATTTCATCGCAGCTTGCGGACGCAATTGTTTTTGCGGTTCTTATAATTGTGTTGCTGGTTAAGCCTACAGGCTTGCTCGGCAAAAAACTAAATGAGAAAGTATAAGAGGTGATACCGTGGATAAAAAACTTCGTAACAGTACAAAAGATAAATATATAACTTATGCAATGGTAGTAATTGTGTTTGTTATAGCCCAGCTTATGGTATCAACAGGTGTTGCCTCAAATAAGTTTACGGGACTTTTGGTTCCTATATGCGTTAACGTACTTGCGGCAATGTCGCTTAATCTTGTGGTAGGCATATCGGGTGAGTTGAGCCTCGGCCACGCAGGGTTTATGTGCATAGGCGCATTTGTGGGAAGTCTATTCAGTGTGGTTACACAGCAAACATTAACATCGGCTTGGATAAGATTTCCGCTTGCAATATTAATTGGCGGCGTAATTGCGGCAATTATGGGGTTTTTAATAGGTATTCCCGTATTAAGACTTCAAGGTGACTACCTTGCAATAGTTACGCTTGCATTTGGCGAAATTATAAAAAACATATTTAACAATATGTATTTGTCGTACGATAAAAACGGAGTGTTTTTTACATTAAGCTCCGAAAAATTTACGGCACATCAGTTTGACTTTGCAACAAAAAAAGACCTTATTAAAGGTGCGCAGGGTATAACGGGTACTCCTGCCGACTCACAGTTTTGGATATGCTTTGTGGTTATAATGATTGCGCTTTTTGTACTTTTAAATCTTATCGATTCAAAGTACGGACGTTCAATAAAAGCATCGAGAGATAACCGCATAGCCGCACAAGCTATGGGTATTGATGTAACAAAATCAAAAATGACGGCATTTGTTGTTTCGGCATTTTTTGCGGGCATTGCGGGTGTTTTGTATTCGCATAATCTTCATACGCTTACCGCCGTTAAATTTGATTACAATCAATCTATTTTAATACTTGTATTTGTTGTTTTGGGCGGTATGAAGAAAATGCGCGGCGCAATTATTGCGGCAACCGTATTGTACGCATTGCCCGAGGCATTAAGAGCAATAGCTGACTACAGAATGATTCTTTATGCGGTAGTGCTTATAGCTATGATGCTTTTAAACAATAATGAACGTTTTAAAGAGTTTAAGTCTAAAATTTCCCCTAAAAAGATTTTGACTAAAACAACGGCGAAAGGGGGAAATGCGTAATGGCAATTCTTGAAACAAAAAACCTTGGAATACAATTCGGCGGACTTAAAGCCGTTGATTTACTTGATTTAAAAATAGAAAAAGGTCAGCTTTACGGTTTAATAGGACCTAACGGAGCGGGCAAAACAACCGTGTTTAATATGCTTACAGGTGTGTACAAACCCACCTCGGGTTCAATTTATTTGGACGGTGAACAAATAGACGGACTCGACCCCGTTGAAATTAATAAAAAGGGTGTTGCCAGAACATTTCAAAACATTCGTCTTTTCAGCGAAATGACAGTTTTGCATAATGTAATGGCAGGTCTTTCAAACAGTACCGATTATTCGCTTTTTGAGGGAATATTCCGTGTAGGCCGTTTTAGAAAAAACGAAAAGAGGGCACGTGAAAAAGCGCTGGAAATACTTAAAGTATTTGATTTGGACGGCGAAAGCAAAGTACACGCAAAAAATTTACCGTACGGTAAACAGCGTAAACTTGAAATTGCACGTGCGCTTGCAACAGAGCCGAAACTTTTGCTTTTAGACGAACCCGCCGCAGGTATGAACCCCATTGAAACGGCGGAACTTATGGAAACAATTAAGTTTGTACGTGATAATTTTGATATGACAATATTGCTTATTGAGCACGATATGAAGCTTGTAGGCGGTATATGTGAACAGCTTACGGTGCTTAATTTCGGTACGGTGCTTGCTCAGGGCAATACAGCAGAAGTGCTTAATAACCCCGAAGTTATTAAAGCGTATATAGGCGACGACGATTAATTTAAGGAGGAAAACTTTTATGATGCTTAAAGTAGAAAACTTGCAAGTATACTACGGTATGATTAATGCTATTAAAGGCGTTTCCTTTGAAGTTAATCAAGGTGAAATAATAGCGCTTATAGGAGCAAACGGTGCGGGCAAAACCACTATATTGCATACGGTAACGGGGCTTATTACGTCAAAAGAGGGTACAATAGAGTTTCAGGGTGTTGATTTAACCAAAACACCCGCACATAAAATTGTATCGCTCGGAATGGCACACGTTCCCGAGGGAAGACGTATTTTTCATGAGCTCTCGGTATACGAAAACTTAATTTTGGGTGCATTTATATTAAATGATAAAAAGAAAATTGCTGAAAATTTAAAATATGTATACGACCATTTTCCCCGTCTTAAAGAGCGTAAAAACCAAATTGCAGGAACACTCTCCGGCGGTGAACAGCAAATGCTTGCTATGGGACGTGCGCTTATGTCAAATCCCAAAATAATACTTATGGACGAGCCGTCTATGGGTCTTTCACCGCTTCTTGTATCTGAAATATTTAAAATAATACAGGAGGTATCAAAAGACGGTACAACAGTTTTGCTGGTAGAGCAAAATGCCAAAAAGGCGCTTTCGATTGCCGATAGAGCATACGTTCTTGAAACGGGTAAAATTGTACTTTCGGGTAAATCGAGTGACTTGTTAAATAACGAACAAATTAAAAAAGCATATTTGGGTGAATAATAAAAAAGACTTGCGGAAGATAAAATAATTTTGCCGCAAGTCTTTTTTGCATTTGTAAAATATACAGAGGGAGCAGTAAAACTAAATTGTTTTGCTACTCTGTTTTTTGAGAACTTTAGAAAATATTGTTTTATGCGGTGTGTAATTCGATTTAATCTATACATATTGTATTTCGCAACAAAATATGCTATAATTTTCTTGGGTGGTGATGAAGATGCCTGATAAAATTATACTTTATGGGCTGGGCGTGGAACCATCAGTGGTGTCCTTCATTGCCGGAGGTTTATAATAACCTTGAAAAATATAACGCCTCGGGTAATTTTAATCTTGTAAGCTGTGAGGCACATTTAAGTCAACTTAAAGAGGTTTTATGAACTTTACATAATGAAGAAACGGAAATTGCCGAAGAATGGGCAGAAAAAATAAAAGAACTTGAAAAAATGCAATTGTAGGAGGAATTAGAGTGAGCAGGTTTATCAATACCGTTTTGAGGACAATAAATGAATCGGAAGTAAAGGCTTGTCTTTGTCACGAACATATTTGTTGTTTTTCAGAATATCTGTTTAAAATGGCAGGCAAAGCATACCTTGATACAGAAAAAATAGCAAGCAAAAGCATAGCTGAACTCAAAAGGCTAAAAGATACCTACGGGATGAATTTGTTTGTTGATTGTACCCCCATAAACATAGGAAGAAATATTGATTTGTTAAAGAAAATATCCAAAGAAAGCAGCGTGCACATTGTCTGTTCAACGGGTTTTTACTATACGGATGAGCCTGTTTTGTATAATATGAGCGAAGAAACACTCGCCGAATATATTGTTTGTGATGCTGAAAAAAACAATGCAGGAATTATAAAAGCGGCAGTTGAAAACGAGACAATCAGCAGTTTTAACGAAAAATTATTAAAGGCGACCGCACTTGCTCATCAAAAGCTGGGACTTCCGGTTGTTTTGCACACAAACGCAAATAACAAAAACGGACTGACAGCAGTTGAAATTCTGCTCCGAAATGGAGTCAGACCTGAATGTATTACCGTAGGTCATCTGAGCGATACAGAGGATATTGATTACATAACAAAATTTGCAAAACTTGGCTGCTACATCGGTCTTGACCGGATGTATAATAACACAAACGAGGATTATATCAATAAAAAGCTTGGGGTTATTTTAACACTTTGTGACTTCGGCTACAAAGACAAGATTATTCTTTCACATGATGAACTGCTCTTCAATGGGTTTGAAGCTAATCCGCAAATCAAAAGTAACACAAGATTTGATTATGCATTCAAATACATATTGCCGAGACTTGAAAAAGAAATTGCTGACGAAATTATCAGAAAAAATCCGATAAGAATGCTAAAGTGTCAGGAGGGTTAAAACGAAACTCAGAAACGATAAAATATTAGTTTTCGGTGGTGGCAGCGGTATTGGAAAAGCTATTGCAAAGCGTTTTTGTGATGCCGGTGCAAAAGTTTTAATAACAGGCAGAAATGAAGAAAACTGAAAAATGCCGCAGAAGAAATAAACAGTAAAAATTTGTATTACAAGGCATTTGATATAACAAATGTAAAAGAGCATATTGCGCTTTTTAACGAGGCAGCAAAAACCTTAGGCGGTGTTAATGGCTTTGTTAATGCAGCAGCGTTAGGGACAAGTCAGTATACGGGTAGAGGCTATGAGCCTTGGGATATAACCGAGGATGAATGGGACGTTTTAACAGATATAAACTTTAAAGCAGCATTCTTTTTGATGCGAAATGAAATTGATTATATGTTAGAAAAGTGTATAAATGGAAATGTATTAAACATTGCATCAAATGCTGCCTTTTTAAAAAAAGGCGGCACGCATATTTTGATTTGCGTGTATAACAAAAATGAGCTGTAAAGTGTACAAGACATAAACAAGTGTTTTTCATCTCCCGTTAAAATAGATATTCCAAACGATTTAAAAAACATAAAAATAAATACTTACATATGGGCGTGGCTAATACCGCTCGACGAATATAAAACCATAGCAAATTAAAAATAATTATTAAAAAATTAAATTTAATTTGCTGTGGTTTTTTTATATTGACATATTGGTTTGCAGGTGCTAAAATTGCATTAACAAAGAAAAACGGTATATAATAATAGTAATGCTTTAAAATGTATGGGAGGAAATAAATTATGAAAAAAACAAAAAACAAAATTCCTGCCGTAATAGGTACTGTTTCGGCATTAACGGCTGTTGCGGCAGCATCGGCGGTATTTACCACAAAACTTCTTGTTAAAACGGCACTCGACCGCAACGAGCCGCAAATTATGAAAAAAACGAGTAATCTTATTTCGGGCAGTTCGCATAACGGAGAGTTTAAAGCACTGTGTGCGTCAAAAGCCGACTGTCTTGAAAGCCAACCGCACGAAACCGTTACAATTACCGCAAGTGACGGCACAAAACTTATAGGTCACTTTTTTCCTTGCGAAAACGCAAAAAGGGTAATAGTGGCGTTTCACGGCTGGCGGTCGTCTTGGAGTTACGATTACGGTTTAATATCGGATTTTTTTCATAATAACGGGTGCAGTGTGCTGTATGCCGAACAGCGTGCGCAAAACAACAGTGACGGCGAATATATAGGGTTTGGCTTAACCGAACGTTTTGATTGCATAAATTGGGTTAATTGGGCAATTGTAAGGTGCGGCGGTAATTTGCCGATATATCTTGCAGGTGTTTCTATGGGGGCGGCAACGGTGCTTATGAGCTCCGATTTAAATCTGCCCGATAATGTGTGCGGTATTATGGCGGATTGCGGTTTTACATCGCCAAAGGCAATCTGGAAACACGTTGCCAACAAAAATTTGCATATGACATTCGGATTGCGCAGTATTATTGCCGATAAGCTGTGCAAAAAGAGAATTAATATTGCGTCGGACGGATATTCAACTATTAAGGCGCTCCAAAATACCGATATTCCCGTACTTTTTATACACGGAAGTGACGACAGCTTTGTACCCGTTGAAATGACATACGAAAATTATAAAGCGTGCGCGTCGCCAAAAAGACTGCTTATTGTACCGGGCGCCGACCACGCAATGAGTTATTATGTAAACAGAAAGGGTTACGAAAAGGCTGTATTGGATTTTTGGAACGAGTTTGACAATGAGGCGAATTAAACAATGACATACAAATGATATTGTAAAAATGCGGAACAAAACAATAATGAATTTAAAATGTATGGTTTAAATGCAAAAGAGGTTGACGAAAGAATACGCTCGGGACTTGTAAACAAACAGCAAAATTACGAAAAATACGCATATCTTAAAATTGCCGCAAGAAATATTTTTACCTATTTTAATTTAATATTTATTGTTTTTGCCGTTGTTTTAATATCGCAAAGGGCATATAATCACCTTGCTTTTATGGGTGCGGGATATGTGTTGTGTGCGGTTGAATTGTCGCAATTTTTCTGTATGTACGCACTAAACAGAGGAGCTTTTATTATTTGCATTTTGCTTGCCGTATTTGCATATTTTGTAAAAAATACGGCAGAGCTTTTAAAACAAACCAGATTCTTTAATTTTATCGTATCCAAAACCCACATTTTGCGGAATATGCGCGTCTGAACCGTAAATATACTTGATATTGTAATTTTTGGCGATATCAAGTATTTCTTTTTGCGGATAAAACCCCAAATTATCAAACTTTTTATATAGCGGTGCGGCATTGAGCTCAAGGTTTACACCGGTGTTTTGAAGTACGTAAAAAAGCTTGTTTAAATTATCCGTACATTCGATAAGATTAAATTTTCCCGTGAGCGGAAATGCCGAAAATACCCATCGGTAAACATCCAGGTGCGATATTGTGTTAAACAGCCCCGATTTTGCCGCGCTTATGTAATTATTTATTACCATATTTGCAAATTCGGTTTTTGATGTGTTTTTCATATCAATTCCGTATCCTGCAATATTTAAATGTGATGAGCCTATAACATAGTCAAATTCGCCCTGTGCCAGAACATTTTTTATTTCGTCCTCATAATTTGGGTGATAGTCTGCTTCAATTCCTGTCTTTATTATAATATCGTTTTTATATTTTTCGGCAAGAGATTTTACAATTTCGCAGTATTGTCCCACTTTATTGCGCGGTATTCTGTCAAATTCATTGGGCGTAAGCGAAAACGGCATATGGTCGGTAAAGCATATCTCGTCAAATCCAAGTTCTGTTGCTTTTTTTATAAATTTCTCCGCTTGATTGAGATTGTTTATTATGTTTGGGTGTGTATGGTAATCTTTTTTCATTTTATTATTCTTCCTTTTTTTGATTTTGGCGCAAAACATAAATTGCTTGTTTAACCGATGATACGGGTATTATTTCCATATCGCTGTATGCCTTTAAGGATACCGCATTGGCTTTTGGAATTATGCATTTATCAAAGCCGAGTTTTTTTGCCTCGGCAATTCGTCTGTCGCAGTAGCTTACGGCGCGTACTTCGCCTGCAAGACCCACTTCGCCCAAAATAAGCGTTTTTTCGTCTATAACAAAATTGCTGTAATTTGACGCAACGGCAGTTATTACCGCAAGGTCGGTTGCAGGCTCGTTTATTTTAAGTCCACCCGTTACGTTTATGTATACGTCTTGGTTTGATAAACCGTAACCTAATTTTTTTTCAAGTATTGCAATTAAAAGCGTTGCGCGGTTAAAGTCAATTCCCGTAGACATTCGGCGCGGTATTCCAAAACCTGTGGGTGATGAAAGTGCCTGTACCTCCGCAAGTACAGGGCGCGTGCCCTCCAAAGTGCATACAACGGTAGAACCCGACGCGCCTATGGGACGGCCTGAAAGCAGCATTTGAGACGGGTTTAAAACCTCTTTAAGGCCCGTATCGCACATTTCAAAAACTCCTATTTCGTTTGTTGAGCCAAAGCGGTTTTTAACGGTTCTGAGTATTCTGTACGATTGATGTCTGTCACCCTCAAAATACAAAACGCAGTCAACCATATGTTCAAGTATTCGCGGCCCCGCAATATTACCGTCTTTTGTTACGTGTCCCACAATAAATATTGCAATGTCGTTATCTTTGGCAAGGCGCATTAAAAAGTGTGTTGCTTCACGCACCTGGCTTACACTGCCCGGGGCTGACGATACGTCGGGTTTAAAAATTGTTTGTATGGAGTCTACAATCATAACGTCGGGTTTTACGGCATTTGCCTGCATAATTATATTGTCAAGATTTGTTTCGGCAAGCAAAAAAAGATTGTCAGATGTAATATTAAGCCTTTCGGCACGCACTTTAATTTGATTTGCCGACTCCTCTCCCGAGGCATACAAAACGGTGCCTTTTTCGCCAAGGTTATTGCATATTTGCAAAAGCAAAGTTGATTTTCCTATACCGGGGTCGCCGCCCACAAGTATTAACGAGCCGGGAATAATACCGCCTCCGAGTACTCTGTCGAGCTCTCCTAAATCGGTTTTAATACGTTTTTCGTTTAATGCCGAAATTTGCGTAAGCTTTAGCGGTTTTGCCGATGCCGATAAATTATCGGTGCCGGTGTTTGCTTTGCCGTATCTTGTTTTAACCGGTTCTATTTCTTCATCGAATGTATTCCATTTGCCGCACGTCGGGCATTTGCCAATCCACTTGGGTGAATTGTAACCGCATTCGCGGCAAACGAATTTTGTTGTTGTTTTCATAATTTACAAAACTCCTTAAAAATAAAAAATCTCCGAAAATATAATGTATATATATAATATACAGCATTTTCGGAGATTTGTCCACACTTTTTTTATTTGGATGTGTCTTTATTTCCCGTTACCGTATCGCCTGCGTCCTTTACCATATCGCCTGCGTCTTTTACCGCGTCGCCCGCACCGTCGGTTATGTCTTTAACCCCGTCTTTGGCGTCATCTATTACACCGTCTGTGCCTTTGTCGGTATTTCCTTTATTTGCATTTTCTTTATCGGTTTGCGTTGTCTGTGATGTGTTATTATCGGTGTCCGTGTTGTTGTCGGTGTTTCCGCAAGATGCAAATGTAAACATTGACATTGCAATCATTAATGCGGATAATGTTTTAAGAATTTTTATATTCATTTTTTACACTTCCTTTCCGCTATTATTATTTCCCATATTTATTGGTAATTATACAAAAACAGACGGTTTACCGATATTATTCTTTAAGAGTAAAACCGATAAACCGCCCATATGGCTTTTAATAATTCAGTTTAATTATTTGTTAGCCATCTCTGCTTCATATTTTTTAATCATATTTTT
This sequence comes from uncultured Eubacteriales bacterium, assembly GCA_900555295.1. Taxonomy (GTDB): domain Bacteria; phylum Bacillota; class Clostridia; order UMGS1810; family UMGS1810; genus UMGS1810. Next base: position 14,693 of record USKN01000001.1, on the reverse strand, counting down.
TACCATCTGACCGCCGACAGAACCAGCCTGTCTTGATGTGAGATCACCGTTGTATCCGTTTTTGAGGTTTACACCTACTTCACTTGCTGCTTCCATTTTAAATCTTTCCATAGCGTCTTTCGCTTCGGGAACTACATGTTTTGACATTTAAAATCACCTCCTTGATGTTTGTCGATAGTAATTTGTGCAGTATGAGGTGTTTTTAAACATCCAATTTATAGCAATTTTATTTTTTAAAAATTATTTGTATGCGTAAAACGCTTTATATGCCATATATGCGCTGTACACATCGGCTTTTGACGATATTTCAAAAGGTGCGTGCATAGAAAGAAGAGGCACGCCGCAGTCAATTGTATCAACATTTAAGTTTGCAATAAACTGTGCTACCGTGCCGCCGCCGCCAACGTCTGCCTTGCCGAGTTCGCATATCTGCCATGCAACATTTGAATTATCAAATATTGCGCGTATTTTTGCCACATATTCGGCATTGGCATCCGATGTTGACGATTTTCCGCGTGCGCCCGTATATTTGCAAAGCGCAACGCCGCGTCCCAAAAATGCAGCGTTTTTTTCTTCATTTACACTTTTGTATGTGGGGTCAACGGCATTTGTAACATCGCTTGAAAGGCACATTGAATTTGAAAGGCACTTTCTTATATACAAATCGTTATAATTGCCTTTTGTTTTAAATATAAGTTCGGCAACAAAATTTTCAAAAAATCTTGATTGCATTCCCGTATTGCCCATACTGCCAATTTCTTCTTTGTCGGCTAAAAAGCATATACAGGTTTTTTTCGGGTTTTCACACTCCGCCGCGGCAATTGCCGATGTGTATGCGCAAACTCTGTCGTCCTGTCCGTAAGCGCCAACAAGCGATTTATCGAGTCCGACGCTTTTTGCTTTAAACGACGGCACTATTTCAAGTTCCGCGCTTACAAAGTCGCTTTCGTCTATTCCGTATTTTTCTTTAATTAAATCGCATATTGCCGATTTATACTTGTCCTTTTCGCTGTCGGACGGGATTGAACCTATAATTACATTTAAATCTTCGCCCGTAAATGCCTTGCCGAGTTTTTTATCCATTTGTTCGGCGGCAAGATGCGGCAAAAGATCGGTTACGGTAAATACGGGGTCATCATCGCATTCGCCTATGTTAATGTTTTTAACCGTTCCGTCTTTAAGTGCAACAACACCTATTAACGAAAGCGGAATTGCCGTCCATTGATATTTTTTTATACCGCCGTAGTAATGCGTTTTAAAAAGTACGGTATTTGAATCTTCGTAAATTGGGTTGGGTTTTAAGTCAAGCCGCGGGCTGTCGATATGTGCGGCGCTTAAAAGTACGCCGTTTAATATATCTTCTTCTCCAACAACGGCAAACGTTAAATTTTTGCCGCGGTTTACTTTGTATACTTTGTCGCCCGGATTTAATTTTTCGTTTTCGGGTATTTCATCTATATTTTTATATCCCTGTTTTTTTATTTTTTCTTCAAAGTACGATGTGCAAAGTCTTTCGGTTTTGCAATTGTTCAAAAAATCAATATAGCCGTCGGCAAATTGCATTATTTTTTCTTTTGGAGCGCATCTCCACGCGTCTTTTTGGTTTATGGTATTCATAAACACACCTCCGATTTATTAATTATATTTTTTTTGCATACTAATATAATAATACTTTTTTTAAAAAATTTCAATATATTTTTAAAAATAACAGGTGCAAAAAATCGCTATATTTTGGTGAAAATGCTCTTTAAAATTAAACATTATTATATAAAATGCAGAATTTACAAAAAATTCATAAAAAAGACTGTTCATTTGCAAAAAAATGTTGTATAATATAAAAGTATAAGTTTGAGCCGGGGGGGGTTTAAAGGTGGAAAACAAAAATAAAATCACCGTTAAAATTTACGGGAGCGAATATACGCTTAAATGCAGTGAAAGGCGCGACTATATTGAGGCAGTTGCACGTGATGTTGACAAGCGAATGCGTGCCGCGGCGGACAGTATGGATTTGTCGCCCGTACAGGCAGCCGTGCTTTCGGCAATGAATTTGTGCGACGAGTTGTACAAGCTTAAATTTGAAAACGCAAAAAAACCAAAAACGGAAGAATACGAAAAACAAATTAAAAGCTTGCAGGCACAATGCAAAGCATTAACGGATGAAAACAATAAATTAAAAAACAAATAACATTCGAACGGGAAGTATTGTATGAATAACCAAAACAATAACATAGAAATACTTTCGCCCGCAGGAGATATTGATTGTTTTAAAACAGCGGTAAACTGCGGAGCGGATGCCGTTTATATAGGCGGGCAAAAGTTCAGCGCTCGTAAAAATGCGGCAAATTTTACCGACGAACAAATAAAAGAGGCGGTTGTGTACGCTCATTTGAGAAACACAAAAGTATATGCCGCGGTTAATACTTGTGTATTTGAAAATGAATTGAGTGATGTTTTTGAATATTTAAAATTTTTATACTCAATAAATACAGACGGGGTAATAATTCAGGATTTGGGTATTTTAAACATTGTAAAAAAATATTTTCCCGATATGCGCCCTCACGCAAGCACTCAAATGACGGTGCACAACTTAAAAGGCGCGCTGGCGGCAAAAAAATTGGGATTTAAAAGAGTTGTTTTATCACGCGAGCTGTCGCTTGACGAAATAAAAAACATATCTCAAAACTGTGGAATTGAAACCGAGGTTTTTGTTCACGGTGCACTGTGTATGAGTTATTCGGGGCAATGCCTTATGAGTTCGTTTATAGGCGGAAGAAGCGGTAACCGCGGACTCTGCGCACAGCCCTGCCGATTAAAATATACACTTTGCGATAAAGACAAAAATCCTTTAAGCCAAGATAATTCTTACCTTATGAGCCTTAAGGACTTGTGCCTTATAGAATATATAAGCAAGCTTAAAGAGGCGTCCGTCACATCGCTTAAAATTGAAGGCAGAATGAAAGGTGCGGAATACGTTGCGCTTGCAACCGCTATGTACAATAAATACCGCGGAGGAGAAAAACCCGATAAAGGCGATTTGGATATGCTTGAAAATATTTTCAGCCGAAGCGGCTTTACACAGGGATATATAAACAATAATACAGGCAGGCATATGCTCAACTATCAAAACAGCAACGACAATGTTTATAATATGCAAAAGGACGAAGTTGTAAATTATGCCAAAGAGCTTATAGATAAAAAGCAAAAAAAGACCGCGGTTAATTTAAAATTTACTGCCAAAATAGGGAATAATATGTTGCTCGAAATAAAAAACGATACTTTTTGTGCCGCCGTATCATCGCAAAGTACGGTTCAAAATGCAATTAAAACGGCAACACTGCCCGAGCGTATTATACAGCAGCTTGCAAAAACGGGCGATACGGCATTTGAGGCAAAAAATATTGAGCTTGACTGCGACAGCGGCATAAACATTCCCATAAAAGAATTAAATTTGCTCAGAAGACAAGCCTGCGAAGAATTGCAAAGAAAAATTACGGGCGATGTGCGAATATACAACGCAAAACCGTATACAATAAAAAAGGATTTACCGCCCAAAAGAAATACGGAGTACACTGCCGAGGTGCAAAATTTTGAACAGGCAAAAAAAGCGTACGAATTGGGATTTGCACGTATTTATATACCATATTCACTGTATGTGCGTCATAAGGCGGAATTTGACTGCGACGGAGATGTGTATGCCGTAAAGCTTTCAAATATACAGCGCGATATTGTAAAATGCGATGTTAAAATAGATACAGATACGGTTTGCGTATCAAATATAGGGCAAATAAGCGAATTTGCCGGCAAAAAATATATTTGTACCGATTACTGTATGAATATTTTTAATTCCGAGGCACAAAACGTTTTAAAAAATATGGGCGCAGATGAAGTTTGTATGTCAACGGAACTTACAATACCGCATATAAGCGACGCGTCGTGTGGTATACCGTTTGAAATACCGGTATACGGCAGAGTTGCGGTTATGACGGTGCAAAACTGCGTTGTAAAAAGCGCGTTTGGCAAATGCGTATGCGGCAATAATAAAGACGGGTATTATTTGCTTAAAGACCGAAAGGGTTTTTATTTTCCCGTATTTACGCACAAGGGAGCGTGCTTTGATACAATATATAACAGCGTCCCCATATATATGGGCGACAGAATGGGCGAACTTAACGGTTTAAATGCGGCGCATTACAGATTTATATTTACAACCGAAACGCCCGGCGAAATTGAAAAAATAATTAAAATGTACGACGGAGGGAAAAAATTCCCCGACAAAAATTTTACACGAGGACATTTTTACAATCCCGTTCTTTAAAAAACATAAAGAGGAATGATTAAAAAATGAATAATTCAGAAAAACTACAAGTAAAAATAAAATTTTTGGATAATAACAAACAGCAAAAGATGCCGTTTTACGCAACAAGCGGTTCGGCAGGTATGGATTTGACGGCGGTACTCGATAAACCCGTAACGTTAAAACCGCTTGAACGTGCGCTTATTCCCACGGGAATTGCAATAAGCCTTCCGAGCGCCGAGTACGGTGCGTTTGTTTTTGCGCGCAGCGGATTGGCGGTAAAAAAAGGCATTACGCTTTCAAATGCCGTAGGGGTAATAGACAGCGATTATACGGGCGAAATAAAAGTGGGACTTGTAAATTTAAGCAATGAGGAATATACGGTAACCAACGGTGAAAGAATAGCACAGCTTGTTATTCTCCCCGTATGCCAGGCACAGCTTATACTTACCGATAAGCTTGACGAAACCGAACGCGGTGACGGCGGATTTGGTTCTACAGGTACAAAGTGATGAAATATAAAATAATTCTTGCGTCAAAATCTCCGCGCCGAAAGGAATTGCTTGAAAGTATAGGCTATTCTTTTAAATGCGTAAATTCCGATTTTGACGAAACAACAGTAGACAAACAGCTGCCCATACAGTTATATGTGCAGCAGCTTGCAATGTTTAAAGCGTATTATGCGGCGCGTGAGGTAAAGCAAAACAGCCTTGTAATAGGCGCCGATACCGTTGTATACAGCGGCGGCAAAATTTTAGGCAAGCCAAACTCAAGAGATGAAGCATATAATATGCTTAAAAGCTTAAGCGGAAAAACACACCTGGTATATACGGGAATTGCCGTTATACGCCGAAAAGACTTTAAAACGGTTACAGCTTACGAAAAAACGGAGGTGTTTTTTAAAACGCTTACCGACAGTGAAATATACACATATATAGACAGCTGCAAACCGTATGATAAAGCCGGTGCGTACGGAATACAGGAATATGCAAAAGTTTTTGTTGAAAAAATAAACGGCGATTATTTTAATGTTGTGGGACTACCTGTATGCAGGCTCAACAGTATTATACAAAACGAATTCGGAGAGGGGTAAATTTATTATGGCACGAAAAGACATTGGTATAGATTTGGGTACGGCAAACACCCTGGTTTACGTTAAAGGGCAGGGAATAGTGGTAAACGAACCGAGCGTTGTTGCAATTAACAAAGATACGGGGGAAGTGCTTGAAGTGGGCGACGCCGCAAAAGATATGCTTGGAAGAACCCCCGGAAACATTGTTGCAATAAGACCGCTGCGCGACGGCGTTATTGCGGATTTTGACGTTACACAGGCAATGCTTAAATATTTTATAAAAAAAGCATATCCCGGAACTGTTTTTAAACCGCGCGTTATAATATGCGTGCCGTCGGGAGTTACCGAAGTTGAAAAACGTGCCGTTGAAGAAGCAGCACTTGCCTCGGGCGCCAAAGAGGTGTATATTGTTGAAGAACCTATGGCAGCGTCAATAGGTGCAAATCTCCCCGTAGAGGAAGCGACGGGCAATATGGTTGTGGATATAGGCGGAGGCACAAGTGAGGTTGCGGTTATTTCGCTCGGAGGAATTGTTGCAAGCAAATCTTTAAGAATTGCGGGAGACGCTTTTGACGAGGCAATTATTAATTATATTAAGAAAAAATATAACCTTATGGCAGGTGAGCGAACCGCCGAATCGGTAAAAATACAAATAGGAACGGTGTATCCGTCGGAAGAAGAACAAACGGCGGAGGTAAGCGGTCGCGACCTTATGACGGGACTGCCGAAGTATGTAAATGTAACGTCGTCTGATATCAAAGCGGCGCTTAAAGAACCTGTTGAACAAATAATAATGGCAATTAAAACAACACTTGAGGTAACGCCTCCCGAACTTTCGGCGGATATTATGGACAGGGGTATTACGCTTACGGGCGGGGGAGCGCTTTTGCGCGGACTTGATAAATTAATAACCGAATACACGGGAATGCCCGTACACATTGCCGAAACACCGCTTGACTGTGTGGCACTCGGTGCGGGAATGGTACTCGACCAAATGGAAACACTAAAAAACGTAATGATTAACGCAAGAAGGTAAAAATATGTACTTTTTTTCAAAAAACAAATACAAGCTAATACTTGCCGCAGTAACAATTGTTCTTGTGCTTATTATGGCGCTGTCTACGGTTAACAATCCCGACGCGGACGCGGCAACCGATACTGCGGTTGGCTTTTTTGCACCCGTGCAAAACTTGTTTACGCGTGTATCGGGCGGTATAGGCAACTTTTTTACATTTCTTACGACATCAAAAAACTATGAACGTGAGAATGAAGAATTAAAACAAAAAATAGCCAAACTTGAGGAGCAAATACGCGACGGTGAATCAACCGTTGCCGAAAATGCCCGCCTGCGCGATATGCTTGGGCTTAAAGAAAAAAACAAAGATTATAACTATATAGCGGCAGACGTTGTATCGAGCGACGTTACAAATTGGTCAAAGACTTTTACAATAAATAAAGGTCTTGCCGACGGTGTAACAAAACATTCTGCCGTTATATCGCCGTACGGACTTGTAGGTTATGTGTACGAGGTTGGCAGATCCTGGGCAAAAATAGTTACAATAGTTGACGCAACCGTATCGGTTGGCGCAACAATAAGCAGAATTAACGTATATTCACTTGTTGAGGGCGATATTACACTTCAATCGCAGGGGCTTTGCAAAATGATGTATATTTCAAAGGACAGCAATGCCGAAACGGGAGATTATGTTATTACCTCGGGAACAGGCGGAATATATCCGTCGGGTCTTTATATAGGAAAAATAGTTGATTTAACCGAAGATACATCGGGTATGTCACAGCAGGCGGTTATAGAACCGGGTGTTGATTTTGACAATCTCTCGGAAGTATTTATTATAGCGGACTGATTTTTGGTTTGGGAGATAAATTTGCAATGAAAAACGTTTTAACATATATATCTTTAATATTTATATTTATATTGCAGTCAACAATAGGTAAATACATAGATATTATGCACATTTTTCCCAATGTAATACTTGTGTTTATTATATGCTACGGTTTAAAAACCGAACCGCTTAAAGCAACGTGTCTTGCCTGCATAGGCGGACTTATTATGGATATGTCGCTTGCAAGGGCTGTGGGTATGAACTCGCTTTTGTGTATGTATACGGGGCTTGCGGTATCTTACTTTGGGTTTAATTATTTAAAAGACAATATAATAACAACGGCATTTTGCGTATTGTTTGTATCGTTTATATACGAAACTGTATACGGATTTTTAAATTTGGTAATATTCGGTCACGCACCGTTTGGAACAATTATTGTAAAAATTGTTGCCGTTGAGGCAGTGTACAATATGGCGGTATCGTTTATAATTTATTGGCTTGCCGATTGGCTGTCAGAGGAACAGATGAGGAGTTTTTAAATGTTTAACAAATTAAAGGATAAACAATATATAATAACATTGTTTTCCGCTGTGCTGCTTATTGCAATTTGCGCACGGCTTGTTAAGTTGCAGCTTGTAATGGGCGAAACATACAAAACGCAGTCCGAAAACAGACTTATGAGCTCGGTTACAATAGCCGCACCGCGCGGTTTAATTCTTGACAGATACGGCCGTGAGCTTGTTACAAACAGTCAGGGATATTCAGTTCAGATACAGCGGCGCGATATTACAAACGGAGAACTTAACGATGTTATTTTATCGCTTACAACATTGTTTGGCGCAAACGGAGAGGAGTATACCGATACTTTACCCATAACCGATAAAAATTTTGATTTTAAGTACACCGATTACGATAAAGAAACACGAAAGCAAAAAATTGCCGAATTTAAAAAATCGGTTAATGCCGATGAAAAGAGCAGTGCGTACGATATAATTGAAATGCTTGCCGAAAAGTACGATATAGATAAAAGATATACCGATGAACAGTTAAGAAAAATAGTGGGTGTGCGCTATGAAATGGAACTTAAAGGCTTTAGCGTTACATCGCCGTATACAATGGCAAACGACATTTCGCTTGAAACCGTAACACAGATTAAAGAAAATACCGATACATACAAAAATGTATCGGTTAATACAACCCCTGTGCGAAAATATCCGTACGGCTCGCTTGCCTCGCATATACTTGGGCGTGTGGGTGGTATTTACCGTGAAGAATACGAAAAATTAAAAGACAAAAACTACGGAATGAATGATGTTATAGGCAAAGACGGAATAGAAAAATGCCTTGAAGAATATTTAAAAGGGACGGACGGCAAAAGCAGTTTTGTACAATCGGTTAAAGAAAACTCCAAAACCGAAAAAAACGATATACCGGCACGTCAGGGTAACAATGTTGTTTTAACAATCGACGCAAAACTTCAGCAAACAGCCGAGGAGGCTTTAAAAGACCGTATTGCGGCAATTAAACTTAAAGGGCAAAAATCAAAAAAACATACGGGACTTGACGCGGGCGGCGGAGCTGTTGTTGTACTCGATATACAAAGCGGAGAAGTGCTTGCAATGGCAAGTTACCCCACATTTAATATTGCGGATTTTGATAAAGATTACGATAAACTCCGCGCCGACAAACTTAACCCAATGTTTAACAGGGCAATAAGCGGTGTGTATGCTCCGGGTTCGGTTTTTAAAATGCTTACCGCCATTGCGGGGCTTGAAACCGACGCGATAACCACATCGGAGGTTATTGTGGATAAAGGACAGTATGAGTATTACGGACAAAAATTTAACTGCTGGATATACACCGACCAGCATATAACACACGGACCTATGACTGTGTCAACAGCATTGCAAAACTCCTGCAACTACTATTTTTACGAAGTGGGCAGACGAATAGGCTATAAAGTAATGTACGATTATGGTACAAAATTCGGCTTGGGTCAGCTTACGGGAATTGAGCTTGACGGAGAGTCGAAAGGTGTTTTGGCAAACGAGGATTATAAAAAAGCAAACTTTAACGAAATATGGTATCCGGGCGATAATTTGCAAATGGCTATAGGACAGTCGTATAATCTGTTTACACCCATTCAGATTGCAAACTATATTGCAACCATTGCAAACGGCGGCTCACGTTATAAAGTGCATTTAACCAAAAGTGTGCGCAACGCTTATACAAACGAGTCAGTTATGGAATATAAGCCACAGGTTTTAAACAATATCGAAATGAAACAATCTACAATAAATGCCGTAACATACGGTATGAGGCTTGTTAGCGGTGAGGAAGGCACGGCGGCTATATTTGCCGACTTCCCCATAAACGTGTGCAGTAAAACGGGTTCGGCACAGGTTGCCAAAGGTTCGGCAAACGGTGTGTTTGCGTCATATGCGCCATATGAAAATCCGCAGATTGCCGTTGTTGCCGTTGTAGAAAATGCAGGTTCGGGTTCGGCGCTTGCACCTATTGCAAAAACCATATACGAACAGTACTTTAAACTTAACGGCGAGCAAAACGAGATTAAACAGTCTGACTTTTCAATTAACAGGCTTGTACAATAAAAAACTTAAAAATTGTAGAAATTTGGTATAGACAAACACTGTATTGTTGTGATAAAATATAATAGGTTGGGTAAGAAATAAATAAGAAGGTGATACTGCTATGGCTGTAGCAATAGGTATAACTTCTTCCAAAGGCGGCGTTGGTACATCAACGGTATGTGCAAACGTTGCAGTGGGTATGGCACGCCGCGGCAGAAAAACCTGTCTTGTGGACGCCTGCTTCGGTACTATGGGAGTGGGGTTTATACTCGGCGCTGAAGAATTTACGGCATTTAACCTTATAGACTGTATGGACGATTACACCGAAATTGCAGATGTAACGGTTGAATGTTCCGAATACGAGAATTTGAGCATTATAAATGCTTCAAGGCTTTATACTGTCGGTTCGGTTAACGTAAACAAGCTGGCACGTATAATAGACAAAATAAAAGATGATTATGATTGTGTGTTTATTGACATTCCGTATGAGTATTTAAAAAATTCATACATAATGAGTGTTTTGGACAAGGTAGCGGTTGTTACAACTTTATCGGAGCTGTCGGTGCGATGTGCCGATTCGCTTATAAACTCGCATATGGTAGGTAAGGCAGATGTAAGTCTTATTATTAACCGTATTGTACCCGAGCTTGTTGCATACGGTAAAATGATGACCGTTGATGACGCACTTGAACGTACGGGCTGTAAGCTTTTGGGTCTTATACCGGAGGAATGTGAAATAAATATTTTAACAGAGCAAAGTATATGCATTGCCGACGATACACGTTTTAAATCGGCAAAGGCAATAGATAATATAATACGGCGTATTTTGGGGGAACACGTAAGTGCAATTAATTTTGAATACGAAACGCCGTATATACGCAACAAAAAATTATTAAAGAATTAGTATGGGAGGAAAGACAATATGAACATTGCTTTAATTGCGCACGACAAGAAAAAAGAATTAATGGTTCAGTTTTGCATAGCTTACAAATGCATACTTGAAAAACATAATCTTGTTGCTACCGGAACAACAGGCGGTTTAATTGTAGACGCAACAGGTCTTAAAATTGACAGAGTGCTTGCAGGTTCTCAAGGCGGTGATCAGCAAATCGGAGTAAGAATAGCATATAACGAAATTGACTTGGTACTGTTTTTCCGCGATCCGCTTACACAGCACAATAACGAACCCGATATTACATCTATAAACAAATTGTGCGATATACATAATATACCTCTTGCAACAAATGTTGCAACGGCCGAAGTTCTTATACACGGTCTTGAACGCGGAGATCTTGATTGGCGCGATATAGTAAATCCCAAAAATGTTTAAATATTTAATATAATAAATAAAGTATAAATTATGCTTGTTTTTACGGCAGGCATAATTTTGTGCGTTTATTTGTAAGGAGAAAGATTATAATGGATATTAAAAAGTATATGGCGCAAAGCAATGAAAAACCTCTTGATAATATTGCGGTAAACGGTGGATTTTGCGGTATATTCCGTAAAATTACGTGCGTCGGCGACAGCCTTTCATCCGGCGAGTTTGAATCGCAAAAAAACGGCGAAAAGGGTTACCACGATTATTATGACTATTCGTGGGGACAGTACATAGCACGCGATGCGGGCTGTACGGTATACAATTTTTCGGCAGGCGGAATGACAGCACGTGAATATTGTAAAAATTTTGCAAATTCAAGAGATTTGTGGAATCCCGAAAAACGCAGCCAGGCTTATATTATGGCGCTCGGAGTAAATGATGTTACGCAGATTTTGGGCGGGCAGTATCAGCTTGGTACGGCGGATGATATAGATTTAAACGATTATAAAAACAATAAAGACACTTTTGCGGGGTGGTATGCGCATATTATACAGCGTTATAAACAAAATCAGCCCAAAGCAAAATTCTTTTTAATGACAATGCCCAGGGAAACGGGGCAAGACGAAAATCGCGCAAAGCTTTATGACGAACACTGCAATTTAATATATAAAATAGCAGAAAAACTTGAAAATTGCTATGTTTTGGATTTTAGAAAATATGCTCCGATATATAACGGCGAATTCAGAGAAAATTTTTACCTTGGCGGGCATATGAATGCGGCAGGGTACAGGCTTACGGCGCTTATGGTTGAATCGTACATAGATTATATTATACGGCACAATCCCAATGATTTCAGACAGATAGGATTTGTGGGAACGCCGTTTTATAACGAAACACATAAATGGTGATGCCGAGCGGGGGTGCAGCAAAACAAAAATATTTTGCCGCACCCCGTTTCGGTATATTTTAAAAGATTTGGCGGAGGTTAATATTTATAAAAAGATAATAGTATTTTAAGCAGTATTGTTAATTGCGGCAATATGGTAAACATAAATGCGGTACACAAAACATAGTTATAAAAAACAACGGCGATGTTATAAGTGTTTTTGTTGACAGCAATACAGGTTATTATAACGGCGAACAATACCAATTTAACAACGCGCCGAAAATGCTTAAAAACGCATATGTACTCGTTGATTTTTGCGAAATTGCAGCATTTTTCGGGTACAATGTAAATGAAAATGTTTTAAACGGAACAATATCGTTTTATAAATAAAAAGGAAAAAATATGAACGTAATACTTAAAAACTGTAATGAAAAATATGCTGTATGCGAAATGGTAAACGCATATTTGCCCAAACGAAAAATTGAAATACATACACAGCCGTGCACAGGCGACTGCCTAACTGTTGAGGTAAACGGCAATGAGCGTGACGGGTACGAGTATTTTGCTAAACTTAAGCTTGACGGCAAAAGCGTACAAAGTACATATAAAAGCGGTGAATACAATAAAACCCACATAAAAAGAGTTATATCGAATTGCTTTGAAAAAATTCTTTTAATTACTTTGCCCTGGGGCTTGCTTACGGGAATACGTCCTGCCAAAATAGTACGCGAAATGCATTTGAGCGGTAAAAACTACAACGAAATATATAATTATTTTTGCGATTTTTACTGCGCACGCGATGATAAGGCAAAACTGAGCATTGAGGTTGCAAAGGCGCAGGCACCCATTATAAACGCTATGAGTCCTAACTCTGTAAGCGTGTATATAGGTATACCGTTTTGCCCCACAAGGTGTTTGTATTGCTCTTTTACCTCGCAATCGGTAAAATTTTCGTCAAAACTTGTTGAGCCGTATAAGAACGCTCTTATAAAAGAAATTGATGTAATAAGCGGTTTAATAAAAAAATCGGGCAAAAATATAGAAACGGTGTATATAGGCGGCGGTACGCCCACAAGTTTAAACGAAGACAATTTGTACAAACTTCTTTATAATACGGTAAATAAATTTGATTTTTCGCATATCCGCGAATTTACCGTTGAGGCGGGCAGACCCGATACAATAACACAGCAAAAGCTTGATATTATGAAACATTTCGGTGTTGACAGAATAAGTATAAACCCACAATCAATGAACCCCGAAACCCTTAAAATAATAGGCAGGTGCCATACGCCCGAAGATATAATAAAAACTTTTGAAATAGCAAAAAATACGGGTTTTACACATATAAATACCGATTTGATTGCAGGACTTCCCGGTGAGACGATTGATGATTTTAAATATACTTTAAGCCAAATCGAAAAGTTAAACCCATCGAGCGTTACCGTGCATACAATGAGTATTAAACACGGCTCGTATTTGGATATGAATTACAGTATGTATACAAAAACCGCCTCCGATACGGTAAGCGGTATGTTAAGCGAGGCAGGCAGCCTTATGCGTAAAATGGGCAAGCACCCGTATTATTTGTACAGACAAAAAAATATGCTTGCCAATCTTGAAAATGTCGGGTATTGTACAAACGGCGGCGAATGTCTGTATAATATTTATATTATGGACGAAGTGCAAAGCATTGTTGCACTCGGCGCAGGCGGTTCAAGCAAGCTTATAGACGGCGAACGCATCGAAAGAGCGTTTAATGTAAAAGAAGTTTCGGAGTATATTAAACGTATAGACGAAATGATAGAGCGCAAAACAAAGCTTTTTGGATTTGATATGTAACTTATTACGTTTTTATGCGGTTTATAACTTTTGTATTGCAATATATACTAAAATATTTTATAATAAAATTATATTAAAAATATCGGAGGAATTTTTTATGGTTATTTTAATTGTTATTTTGGCACTTATTGTGTTGTGGTTTGTTTCAACACAAAGAAAACTTGTTGCTATGGACGAAAATATTAACAATGCATTAAGCCAGATTGGCGTACAGCTTTCATCACGCTGGGACGCACTTTCGGCACTTTTGGATTTAACAAAGGGCTATGCGGAACACGAGTACAAAACACTTTCGGACACAATTAAAATGCGTACAACAATTACGGCAAAAAGCTCGGCACAGGATGTAAACAACCAGGAAAATATTTTAACCGAGGCAATGGGCAAAATTATGGCGGTTGCGGAAAGCTATCCCGACCTTAAAGCCAACCAAAATTACATAAAAACAATGGACAGCGTAAACGAATATGAAAAAATGGTACGTTCGTCACGTTTAATATATAACGACAGCGTTACAAAGCTTAACCGCGCAATACGTATGTTCCCCACATCAATCGCGGCGGGTATACTTCATATTACAAGCCGTGATTATTTGGAGGCAAGCGATAAAAAAGCGGATATGCCAAATATGAAATGAGGAACTTTTTTATGAAACTTTTAAAAAACCTTTTTATTTCGGTAATTGTACTTTTTGTTGTATCATACGGCGCTGTTTTTGCAAGCAATAATGTATCGCAAATAGATATTTCGGTTGTTGTTAAAAACGACGGAAGTGCCGATGTTATTCAAAAATGGACGGGCGAATTTAACGAGGGAACCGAAAATTATATACCGATAAATACGGGC